>JBPCLH010000163.1:0-3504 GCA_051003475.1 Bryobacteraceae bacterium | reverse complement strand
CCTGATTTTATTCGGCGAGAACTCATTGCGCACGGCGGCTCGCGAGTTCGTAGCACATTATCACACCGAACGAAACCACCAAGGTCTGGGAAACCGGCTCATTGATCCCAGACTAAGCAACTTCGACCTCTCACGGATGATCAAGCGACGCGAGCGAATTGGTGGCATGTTGAACTATTACTATCGCGCGGTCGCATGATTTCAGAGCTATTTGGGTTTTCAGATCATACGGGAGCTACAAGCAAGTCAACGTCGAGGTAGAGTCGCGCGACCCCGAGTCCATGTTTAGTTGATACAAGAAGCTCATCGCTCTTCGCCGCAGAAATCCTGCCATTCACGACGGCAACATGAAGATGCTTGAAAGCGGGAACCGGCAGGTGTTGGCCTGCGGCCGAATTGCACCAACAGCCAACCCGTTGTTGTCGTCTGCAACGTCACCGCTGAGCCGCAGGTTGTCTCGGTGCAAGCTGCGGTCGGCGGATCAGGCAAAATGGCCAGAACACTTGCTGCTAGCGGCGGCCCCCAGCAGAAAAGTACAGTGAACCTGAACGCGGTCTCGCTGCCTCCTTACGGCAGCATCATCGCAGAAGTGAAGTAGGCGATCACCCAGCGATCGCGAATGCAGACATCACTATGCACGCACAATGGCATCATGGTCCGGCTTTCTGGCGGCCAGCGGATTTCGTTTAGAGGGACAAAAACGGCGCATCGATGGCGCACCGCGGATGAAGACTGAAGATTTCCGTTCGTTTTGGCGAGAGGTATCGGTCTGGGGGACGTTTGCCATGTCCTGCTCCCAATTTTCCATCACGCCTGCGGCGGGCTTCCTACAAATTCGCGAGATAGAACTTGCATCGCGGCAGAAACAACGCGAAGTAAGAGTCGAAACCGATACGGAGCTTGTTACTCATCGTACTTTGAGTCCGCGAAATATCCCGGTACCGCCGAGAGAAATCGCAGCCGAGCAGGCCCGGCGAAAGCGGGACGAAGTGTTACAAACTACACAACGCTCCAGTAAACCGAATACCGCTCCCGAGTCAATCCATTGAACGGAACGAATGCAATATCCGTCGCTTGTCCATTGGTTCGGAAATCCAAGCCCTGCCCGTCCGTTCGCTTCAGCCACGAATCAGGATGCTCTTTTGAGGCACGCAATTGAGGAACTTGCAGGGGATGTTTCTCGACATCGGGACCCATCGGACCGATCATCATGTCTTTCGTCAGGCCTTCCGATCCCAGTTTTCCAGCCAGAACAAGTGGCCCGTAGAGCACCGCCTGCGTCGTGGCTTCGTCTGGCATAGCTTCGAAATGAAGGTGCATCGGCAGCGCTAGTTCCACCCGATCGCCGTCGCTCCAGGTCCTTGCGATAGTCAGATAACTTGCGGGGCTAGGCCTCACGTCGAGCGCCCTCCCGTTGATCTTTACCGCGGCATCTGGACCGGCCCAGTAAGGTATCCGGAGATGCATCGACATTTCGAGTGGTTCTGAAGTGCTGATCACGAGGGTTGTTCGCGGCGAATCTGGAAACGTCGTTTGTTGGGAAACTTTGACCCGCTTTTCGCTCCACTGCAGCTCCGACGAAATGAACAGATTTACATACAATCCGTTCCCGTCGTGAAAGTATATGCTGCTGTTGAGTTTTGAGAATTCTTCGATGCCTGTACCCGTACAGCACCAGAACGAATCGTCCTCTGTATTGAAGGTTCGCCAAGCGGCAGGAACAATCGAGAGATAGTATTGCGTGGCGCCGGTCTCCGGGTTGATAGCACCGAGGCGGTGATTCAAAAGAGTTCGTTCGTAGTAGTCGAAGTAACGCGGATCGCCCGTCCACTGATAAAGGCGGCGCGTGAGTTTCAGCATGTTGTAGGCGCAGCAGCACTCAGTCGTGCTCGCATCCATTTTCAGCTCTGCCCCCAAGCGCCTCGGCTCTACCAGCCAGGCCTCGCCATTACTGGTCCCACCTGTCACGTACGCCCGCGCGCTCGTGATCTCGTACCAGAAGAAGTCGGCGACATCATGGAAGCGCTCATCGCCACTGATCTCGTATCGTCTCGCTGCACCAATTACCTGCGGTATGTGCGTGTTTACGTGCAGGCCGCGAAGCTCATCACGCCTCAAGGCTAGCGGATTGAAAAATCTTTTCTTCGTGAACCGATCGCCGACAACAGCGTAATGGTTATCCCCAGTGGCCGCTGCGAGATCGTAAAGTACGTCGTTCATCCCGCCGTATTCGGTATTCAGAATGTCCTGCATGTGTGGTTCCGGCATGGGCGCCGTCCAGTCATCTGCCCACTTTGCCATACCTTTCAGCACCTTGAGAGCCTGTTTGTTATCGCAGTGCTGGTGCATATCGTACATGCCGGCCATGATCTTATGAATCGTATAAAAAGGCGCCCAAACCTTCTTGCGCGCATTCAGGCGGTCAAAGAATTCGGCCGGAAACGCGCTAAGGTAGCCGTCGCTCAGCTTTGCCTGGCACTTCGCGAGTTCCGCGACAATCTGGTCGCCTTTGGCTTTCAATTCCTGGTCGCCGGTGGACGAGTACATCAACGCGCAGGCAGAAAGATAATGCCCCACGAAATGACCGCGAAGTTCACAATCCGGCTTTTCCCATCCGCCCAAAGGCTGCGCCGATGATGAAAGTCCCGCGTTCACCCGGAAGTTATGAAGCAGCCGGTCAGAGTTCAGCCGATGCAAATAGCCGCGATTGGCTTCCTGAACGTTCTCGAAGATCCCAGAAGAAAGCCGCACCTGCGTCATCTGAAAAGCCTGAATTTTGGGCGATACTTCCTTTCGCGTAAATACAAGTGTTTCGCCGAAAGGATGAATCTCTTCGGGCAATCCCGCCTTAAGATGGCTCGTACTCTGCGGCGTGGCGTTGGCATTTTGCGGCGCTCTCTTTGTGACCCTTTGTGCAAATAGAGAACTAGCGCCCGCCACCCCGGTAAGCGCTCCCGCGAACGTCCGTCTGCTTAAATGCTTCAAGTCCTGCTCTCTAGACATAGGTCACCTCTCGTCAGAAGTCCATGCCGTCCTTGCGGCTCGGTTTCTAGGATACCCTCGTGGTGAAAGAAGAAGCTCGACATGCCACGCGGTGCATACCAAGTCGGGTTCAGCGCTCCATTCGTCTGCATACAAAAGCGTTTGTCATGAGTACAGCTAAACTGTGCAAGCTTGCGTTCGCCGCCGTTGGCGTTGTTCGGAGCGGCATCTTGGGGCGGCTTTGCCGCTGTCGATAAAGGCACTCAGGAAGTATTTCTGAAACCTTCACCTAGTGAATCCGCGACTTATGCAAAGATGCGCGCCCGATCGAACTACGATCGAAAAGTTCGACCTGACCCGGTTGTTCCTGGCCGTTCGGGATCGCATGCAGAGGTTCTATTCCGATTGGCAATCGTGACTTCTTGCTCAACAGCCGCTGAGAACGAAGTAATTTCGAAGCTGCGTGAGCACATCGGTTTCCAGCATGCCTGCTATCTGAACGTGGCCACCGCGTCGTGCTGC
>JBPCLH010000162.1:0-4147 GCA_051003475.1 Bryobacteraceae bacterium | reverse complement strand
TGACCAGGGCAAGGCGCTCACATGCCGCCCTCGCCCTGGACCCCCTCCCGGCTTCAAAGGTCCAGTCTGACCCACCCGAAATTGCAGAATTTGACAAGCACAACAGACGGCCGACGCGTTATTTTCGCGTTAGTTTACGCGAACGTCATGGTCTGACCGGGCCACCAAGGTTCCCCATGACGGCCGATTGCAGTTGGCCCGTGATGCCTCTCGATCCCTGCGAGGCGGTCGACACCTTTGGCATGAGGTTCCGATCGACGTGCTTTACCTTGACCGCAAAAAAAGAGTTCGGAAAATGCGCCAAACAATGGTGCCCTGGCGTGTATCGATGTGCTTACTGGCGCATTCGGTTCTGGAGCTTCCCGCCGGAGTGATCGAGCAAACCGGGACAGAGCCTGGAGACCAACTGGACCTCGTGCGCGTGATCTAAGCTTTCCAAGCTATGCAAGCCTGGCAGTGCAGGCATCGGCTAATGGAGGTGCTGCGGCAGCATCGAACACCCCTTGCCGAGAGCGATGACGAGCAAGAACGTCGCGAGGAGCAGCAGAAGAATGCCCTCCAAACTATTGCCGCGTTTCGGCGTCACCGTGAAAACCTCGGTCCGATGCACGCGGAATCACTTTAAGGCGGGTCAAGCGCAGGCTCGACGTCAGCGTGACGGGCCATCCACCGAAACCACAACGCCGCGCTCCAATGTGGCCACAGTGAGTTGCGTCCGGTCGCTATTGACGTAATAGTAACGTTCGAGCAGGCGACCACCCTGCATCGCTGTTACGCGAGCGGTCGGCTCGCCGTATTTGGCAAGAATTTGAACGCCAGTCGCGCCCAAGGGAAGATCATTCCGGCTCGGGAAAGGAGAACCCATCGGCACGTCAACCTCGGTTTTTGAACCGGGCAGATCGCCGATCGTAAAATTGCTCATCACTCGGGACCGGCCGACTCTGTCCGGTCCGCGTTTGGTCGAGGTCCGCGCGAGCTTCGCGTCCGCTTTCTCGGAAATTCCGCTATGCACCACGGCCGGGGCGCTCGGAGAAGCCCAGTCAGGCAGCCATCGGCGGGCATTCCAGACCCCAACGGCCACAAGCCCGAGAAGGCCGGCTATTATCAGGACTTCCATGCCACGCATCTTTAAATTGCTCCTTCAAATTGCTCCTTCACTACATGGTCCGATCCCTTCGTTTCCGCGAGGAGGTATGAAGGCATGGGATTCAGGGCAATACTAGCACGAAATAAGGGTCTGTTGCCTGACTGACCCCAACCTCGGTTCGATCGACTTCGATTGCACGGATGCTGCTTTCTGCCGGTGCGGCGCTCACAAAAAACTGGCTGTTCCGCAAGCTCTGCTCCACCCCGGACATTGGCGCTCAGCCAGCTATTCTGTTTCTGTGCGCACGAGTTGCAAGACTACGTTCATATCTATATTGCTCGTCGCCTTTTGGAGTTGCAATAAAACATCGCTCTCCGGCAACAGAAGCTTCTCGCCAATGATAGACGTAAAACTTACGGATGCGTCAAACGGAAAAGACATACCCTTGACGGTCGGTCAGACGTTCACTATCGCCCTCGCCGAGAATCCCGCCACCGGCTATCGTTGGATTTTTGTACAGAAAGGTGGACCGATCTGCTCATTTATCGACGACTCCTTCGAACCCCCGAAACACCTACTCGGTGGTGCCGGGCTTCATGAGTGGCACTTCCGCGCCCATGCGCCGGGAACAGGCACAGTCGAGATGCGGTTGGTTAGAGGATGGGATCCGAATAGCGCTACGCGTTCGCTGTTGCTGCATCTCCGTGTGACTTAGCGCGCGTCCCAGTAGTCGCGCGAATGGTCCAGAAGTCACTCGCTAAATTCTGATCGGTGAGGTATGCGTAAGGAATGTATCCGTAGCCGCCGTCAGCCCACGTCGATCCCCAGGAATTCCGGAATTTGAAGCGTTGGGTTTTATCGTCGAATCCCACGGCCAGAATGGCGTGACCTCCCAAAACCCTCTCCTGGGTTGTCGGAATCGGTATGACGCCCGTTTTCGCTACCTCATTGGACATCATGCTTTGGTACACAGTAATGCCGAATGCGAAGGGATATCCTTCGGCCAAGCAGCCCTTCATCGTGTTCTGATCTTGGATTAAACGCTGGTACGTGACTGCTTTGTATTTCTTTGCGTGAGTGAAGCACCTTTGCGGAGGCTTCTGGCCGAATTTTCCGACGTCGTAAGGCCACTCGGTTTCGGGACACACTCCGTTGCTGGCAACCACCTTGATGCCATCCCGGATCTGCGCCCCGCTGTCTTCGTTGACCGTTCCCTCCAACGCACGCTCTTCGTAGTAGATGAATAGCCGGGAAGGAACAAAAACTTTCGGCTCCTTCTGCTTCATTTCATCAAATTGGAACGCCGCGGCGATCGCATTCGCGGTGCAGCTTCCAAGTTGTCCTTGGTCATAAACCTCAGGACACTGGCCCGTCAGATCCGCAGATGCTGGAATGTTATGCATAACCGGTGTGGGAGCCGCGTACATAAAGTCCCGGTGGTCGGGGAGATCCGGAATCCATCCGAAACGAAGTTGATTAAGGGCCATAAAACCTCCTATCTAGAATAAATCTTCTCGATTATGAGAGATTTTACTGCATATTGTAAAAGAATGTGCAAATATGCGCCTAGATACGGTGACAGGGCTGAAGTTGGGATATTATCCGAAGGCGTGATTTAATTTGAGGAATAAGCAAGCATCGACGGCTTTCCGGTTCGATCCTTGCCGCGTGCAACTCGGCTGGATTTAGAAAAGGCCGAGTAAGGCGGGAACTTCGCTCAGATCATTTATTTCAATTGCGGGCTGCGCCTCCTTCGAGCAGTTCACGCCGCAGTGAATACCGCCCGGCCGTCGCACCCTGATCGTTCGCCAACCAAGGCGGTTTGGGGCAATGAAGTCTTTGATCGGGTTGTCGGCGATGTATATGCAAGATTCAGGCGCACAGTTTGCAACCTGCTGGATCTGCAGAAAAGCCCGTGGATGCGGCTTGCTGTATTCAACGCCAATTGACTCCGTCAAAATAATATGGTTGCAGCGCGAGGCCAAGCCAAGACGCGCGACTTTCATCTGCTGACCCAAAACCGCGCCATCGCTGATAACTCCGATGAACGCTTTGCCATGGACCTTTTGGAGACACTCCTCGCTGTCGGGGAGCAGGCAGATCGCTGGATCATGGCCGCGATAGACGGACAGCATTGTGCGTATTAGCTCTTCCGATGGAGTTATGCCAAACGTCTCGAGGGCAACATTAAAGATATCGCCCCTGCGGCCGGCTTCGAAACACTTCCATGCTTCTTCAAAGAACGAAGCCACACCGAGAGCTTCACGAACCCACTCACCGACAGCGCGAAATCCGCTTTGGACGTAGTCACGTTCGAGGTATAAAGTGTCGTCTATGTCAAACACAACGCACGTGGCTTCCGTACTTTCGGAGTTAGCCATTACGTCCTTGTACTTGCAGGGTCACTTGCAATTATTTCTCTGACGAGGCAGAATGCTTCAGCGGCATGAAGGCCACAGACGGCGCCCCGCACCCGCGCCAGCATCCGAATGGTCTCTAGATTCCGTGGATGAGGCGCATCGCGTAGCTGGGATTTGTAGCACGCCATCGCGGCCATCTTCCTTTCCAAATTGTTCTCTATATCCCTAAAGACGTTAGGGATGAACGGGTTCTGCGTAAGTACATCGCCCCACTCGGTTTCGGACAGGGTTTCGTAACAGAGCACACGGGCGACCTGAAATCCCCCGATAGGCCGGGTAGCAACGAGGGTAGCCATATATGCAATTTTGTGATCTGAGTGGAGGTCTCCGCCAAAAGGCGTGTACACGACCTGTGGGCGCGTTTTTTGGAATACCTGCCGTAGTTCGTCAGCGACTTTATACACTGGCACTTCCTCAAGCCCGGGGGCCAGGAAATCGAGCATGATCTGTTCCCGTACGCCGAGCATATTGTGGACCTGCTTGAATTCCTCTCTCGTCCTCGCAATGAGATCCGGAGGAAAGATAGCAGGGTTGCCGCGGGTCAAAAGAACAACAGAGACTTGATCTCCATCTGTGCAGTGCGCTGCGATAGTACCGCCGCACCCCAGGATCTCGTCATCTGGGTGCGGAGCTATTACGG
>JBPCLH010000161.1:0-19008 GCA_051003475.1 Bryobacteraceae bacterium | reverse complement strand
ATCCAACTGCTCGTAATCGAAGGGGATGGTGACTACAGCCATCGACTACCTCCGGTGCGAGGAATTTTTTGGGCCGGCGTGTCACCGGCGGCCTCTGCCACCCCCAATTAGGTATGAGGGCGATTCCGCCGCATAGCAGGATTTATAGCACGTCCACAGAATTTGGTGGTGTATCAGTTTGAAGATTTAAGCGCTAGCTGTTGAGGTTGGTAAGAAGCGACCTGTCCAGCTTCTCCGCATTGAATCGACCATTCGGCAATCGAGCGATGTATCCCATAACACGAGATAAACCGGGCAGTTCACCGACTGCTGTTCTCCCGTCCTGGCACTTTGTAAATCTCTCATCCATGCGATAATCCTAACATGCCAACGCGCTCAAGCAAGGATCACGACTTCACCACGGTCGGGCGGCATGTGGTCGAACAGATCATCGGAGAAAAGCTATCCGGTGAACCCTTAGAAGATCCGAACGAAGGCAAGAATCCGCATGCGGTCGCGCTCGGCAGATTGGGCGGTCCGAAGGGCGGGAAGGCTAGAGCCGCAGCACTGTCACCCCGCAAGCGGAAACAGATTGCGAAAAAAGCCGCGCAGGCCCGCTGGGGCGTTACTAAGTGATTTCAGTCCAGCATTGGGGCTTAAACTCTGGCAGTACTTCACGTATACAGGTCATTGCATCATTGGTGAGCAGGGTCAATCCATGATCCAAAGCTGATGAAACGATCCAGACGTCATTCATATCCACGCCATGGTTCAGTAAATGCCTGTCGGTTCTGGTTTTCTTGCTAGGTGGAGGATGCTTCTGCCAAATGCGCCCAATTATTTCCGCGTAGTAGATGCTGGTGGGAACGGTGATATCAAGCGCATTGTATTCGTACTGCTCAATCACGAAGGCGGCGTAGTCACCTCGACGCTGCTGATCCGTGGACGCGGACATCTCGTGACTAGCTCGTATTTCGCCTAAGGTTATCGCGCATACGCGCCATTGTGAATCGAGTGGTACTTCGCGTAATTTCTTCATGAAGGATGGATTTTGGTTGAAGTGGGCGCTCACATGATTGGCGTCCAACAGGTAACCCCTCACCCAGAGACATCCTCATCCGTTTCGCCAAGTCTCTTACGCAAATCGCCGATTGTCGCTATCGCAAACTGAGGCGATAGATAGTCCAACAAAGAGAAAAACACCTCCATATCAACCGGAAAATAATCGCTAAAGCTGTGGCTGGTTGGTCGTGGATGCCCACGAAAAAAATCCAATAGTTGCCGCTCTAACCGAGGCGGAAAATGGTATGCCGACAGAACGACTGCATCTATCTCCTTAAGTAGCCGCTCGGCAGCGCCGGTAGGCCCCCGAGCAATCGGGAGCAATTCAGTCGCCTGCTGATAACGTCGTATCAACTCTCTTATTTCTTGGGCCCGAGCATCCGTAAAACGTGGCAGTGGGATTGAGCACAGCGTTTCGATCGTGACATCAGTTTTGCCTTCCCGAGCCGCAACAAAGGCATTGGCTACTGGAGAATTGAGAATCGCAGATAGAAGCCATGCGTCATAGCGTTGAGATTTCGGCCAAACGCCGATGAATGTCTGATAGCTCGTCACCCCCTCCGTGTCTGGGAACGCTGCCAATCTCCAAGCTCCCCGTGATCTTGCGGACTTGTTGAGTATGGCCTTTGGCTTCTGCCACTCCTGCCGCCATGCGTTGGTGCGTTGATCCTCTCGCTTAACGCTGAGATAAGACATCTCCGGCACCTGGAATACATTAAAGTCGGTGCGTGGACCAACTCCGCGAAGGTATCCATCTAGTGCTTCGCTTTTTACGAATTTTGCGCGGTTTCCAGTCTCCACGCCCTTGTTTGTTAGCGGCTCATTCCATTCAAGACCGCGACCGAGAATTGCTGCCTCACCAAGAGTCGGGTAGTTTTTGAGAAACTTCCATACCTCGGGGAGATCTGGGACTGGCAAACTCCTCTCGGCTTCGTCAGGCAACACCTCAGTGGTGTATTCGGTCGATACTTCGTGCCATAACTCAAACTTGCGCCATTCCTCGGGAGTATCGTTCACTTTGCGGGTAATTACGCGACAAGAGTTATGTGGAATTGGGTCACTTGCGATGAGAAGGGCCACTTCAGCATCCGATGCGAATGCTTTATCGGGCAGAGCCGTTACGTGCAAAGTCGCAAACCGAGCCGCCAAGCGTCTACGGATCTCTGAATATCCGCGACCATTAATGAAGAGTCGCGGCAGTACAAAGCCGATAACGCCTTGTGGATGGAGATCATCAAGAACGCGACTTAGGAGTTCTACAGGTTTCTTGGTCGAAGATGTGGCATATTTCCGTCGCTCGTCATCATCGAAGTCCCCGAATGGAGGATTACACAACACGACGCCAGCACGCTTAAGGTGGCTCGTCAAAACACCCGGCATGAACACATCACCGTGCCGAACGTCCCAGCCATTCGGATTCGGGAAATCAGCCAGAGTCAGGGCAAGTGTAGAAATTTCTTCACCGAATGGATCTCTTTCAATAGCAGCTAGGTGGTTAGTAAAGTACTCATGCCTTTTGGGCGGAGTCACCCCGAACCATTTTTGCCGTAACGCATTCATTGCGCCGATGAGAAATACTGCGCTTCCTGCACATGGCTCAAGAATGATACGTTCATCATCCCCAGATGCTTGAAACGGGACTCGTTCTACTATGTACCGAACTATAGTGCGTGAGGTTCGGTGAATGCCCAATCGACGTATCGTGTCCGGATCGATCAATGTCGTGGACCATATATGCGCCAGCACCTCAACGGATAAATTACGGAAATCCAGGTCTGCCCAAATGCGATTTGCAGCCGTCTGTCGAGCTTCTCTAGTGAGCAGCGCCGGTACTTGAGATTTATAGTGCTTAGCGACTGCGGCAAGCAATCGGTCGGGATCTGGTCCGAGCGAATCAAACCCTTTCAGGCGTCTATCGTGAAAAACCTTGGCGGTGAGAAGCCAGAACACAAGCTTAAAAAGCTTGGACTCGTCAGGATCGTGGTCCGTCGCATCGCGGTAAACATCTTTCGTCAACGACAGGGTATGTCGAAGTAGTGGGTCAAGTTTTTCTTGGATCTGCCCTTCTAATTCGGGCAGCAGCCCGGAGAAAAGTTCGAGCTGTTGGTTCCAGGGGAATTTGCTAATGTTCTTACCCCGTAGGAAGTTTTCTGGTCTCCAATCCGAAGCGCGCTCTGCGATCAGTTGCTCGATGCGATCGACCGGACAACGGTCGATAAGCCGGTGGTCGTTTTCTTTGTGAGAGACAGCCCATTCGCGGATTTCGCTCGCGGCAATCTCCAGAACAACAGGGGCTCCGAGCGCTCTATACTGGTTAACGAGGGCTTGTTCGCACGCGCCATTTGCGCGTGCAATTCCGATCAACGCCGAGTCATACGCAATGGGCGTCTGACCAAATGCAGCCGCCGCGATCTCTCTCGTTTCAAGCCCAGGTGTGAACCAGTCAACAAACCCGTAATTCTCTTCGAGAAGCGCACCCCGATACCCGATCTCGCGCAGGCCTTTCAGCACTTGCGCGTAAGGCGTTTCGGAGCGGGTGTCCATTATCCAGGCCCCCACAGCAGTGGGCTTAACACGTACGAGGAGTATAACAACTGTTTTGCCCTGTGTGCAAATATAAACGCATGTAAACACAAGGGTTAACTTGTAAGTTATTCAATCGTCAGCCACTTATAGGTTTAACGGAAGGCCTACTGTCTTCGCCGCACTTTCGCCCAAGGAGAAATTATTTCAATCGACCCAAAAACTTGACTTTCCATACACGTTCAAGCATAATAGTCAGTATGAATCGCTTGGATGCTGATCGCCGTACACAGATCATCTCCTCGCTGATCGAAGGAAACTCCCTACGTGCGACGAGCCGCATGACCAGCGTTGCTATCAACACGGTAGTAAAGCTAGCGATTGATGCTGGTAACGCATGTTCGGATTATCAGGACCGCGTTCTACGCAATTTGACCTGCAAGCGGGTACAGGTCGATGAGTGCTGGGCTTTCTGTTACGCGAAGGCCAAGAACGTAACGCCTGAGATCGCAGCCAAGCATCCGTGCGCAGGCGATGCGTGGACCTGGGCCGCAATTGATGCCGATACCAAACTCATACCCTGCTGGATTATCGGACAAAGGGATGGCGTCACCGCTCGGATCTTCGTTAACGACCTTGCTTCGCGCCTCGCTAATCGCATTCAGCTCACGAGCGATGGTCTGAGTGTTTACCTAGCTGCCGTTGAACGCGCCTTCAGGGGTGCCGTTGATTATGCTCAGTTGGTCAAGATATACGGCAGCCCAAGCGAGGGACAGACTCGCTACAGCCCCGGTGATTGCATCGGTTGCGAAAGATATGCGATTACCGGCTACCCTGCTCCTGAGCATGTCAGCACAAGCTACATCGAACGCGCCAATCTAACCATGCGAATGGGAATGCGGCGCTTTACGCGGTTGACGAATGCATTCTCTAAGAAAATCGAGAATCACGCTGCCGCCGTTGCTCTGTTTTTTATGTACTACAACTTTGCACGCGTCCATAAGACGCTCCGTTGCTCTCCTGCGATGGCGGCTGGTGTGGACAGCCGGTTGTGGGAAATCAAGGACATCGTTGCCATGATCGAAGCCCAGGAAAACTCAAACTGATACACCACCCAGAATTTGTCAATATCCCGGATTTATTGGTAATTGGTTACGGATTGGGCGTGGGTTTAACTGCGGTTCGCCCCTTTGATCCACTCGACTTCAAGACTGAGGGAGGCTAAGAGAGCATGGCACCAGTTGTGGTGATTCCGCAGAACTATGAAGACCTGCCGCCCACACAGCGGGAGGAGATCGTTCCGATCTGCATTACGGCTTACGACCGGTATGGTCAGGAGATCGCGCCTGAATGGTTTTTCAACGGCGTAGCTCCGGTGCGAAGGCAACTCGTCCGCATTGCGCAATATGCATTGGGCGATCCGTGGTGCGTTTCTGAGCTCGCCGAGACGACGGTTCATCGGCTCTGGGCTCGCTACGGAGGTGCTGTCGGGCGTTACCCGGCTCGGCGCGTGCTGAAGAAGGCTATGTGGTTAGGAGAAGAACTGAAGATCGGCGATTGGCGCAGGAGAAAATATCCGAACCTGTACGTCGCCCTGGACGCTCTCGACGAAAAGATCCGGGACCAGGCGCTTGCTGACCCCAATGAATATGCGGAGTTGTTCGAGCGGCAGATCATGCTTGACTCGGTGGAAGACCGGCTTCGCCAGGAGGGGCGGATGGAAATGCGGATCGTGTACCATCTCGTGCGGCGAGGATACAGTTGGCAGGAGGTCGCAGAGCAAGTCGGCACGGCCAATGCAGAGTGTGTCAAGCGCCGCTTCTACCGTTGGATCAAGAAAGCCGCGAGCGCCTAACCCGCAAGCACTGGCGCGCTGGCTATAACGTCCCTATAATATTCAGGCGGATGAAGAACGAAACGCCTGACGAGAAGTGGAACCGGCTCCAGAGCACGGTTCAGGACGGCATCCTGAAAGCGTACCCCAACCCGGACAGAACGGGATGTCCCGACCGAGAGGGCCTAATCGAACTTGCCGTCCGCGCTTCGAAATTTGACGACGCCATTGAGGATGATCCAACATGGCACCACGTGACCCACTGCTCCCCCTGCTACGGCGAATATCTTGATGAGTTCAGGACGCGTCGGCAAGAGAAACCGCCCCCCACGTCTGGTTAATCTCGCGAAAAATTTTCGTCATCACCCGTCCCGAAGCCTCCGCGACAGCCCCTTAGTACTTAGAGGGGCTTCATCGACGTGCCGAATGGTAGGCAAGATCGGACGCTCGAAGCCGTCCAATCACAGATTCAGGGGATGGCGGTCGATGTGTTCGAAGTCGGGCTGTTCAAACCGGATGCAGGTTGCGGCGAGGCTGTCATGGTCCCGCGCATTTGGGACCCTGACGCTCTCGTTCGTTCTATCGGTTGGCTGCGTCACGAGAATCGCGACGGACGAAACATCTATATTCGTCCCAAGGGGGAGCACAATCTCAGTCTCGTTGACGATCTGACGCGCGAAGCCGTGATCGAGATGATGCGCTCCGGCTTCCGACCGGCACTTATTGTCGAAACATCACCGGGAAATTTCCAGGCCTGGCTGAAGCATCCAGAGCAGCTCAGCAAAGAAATGGGGACCGCCGCAGCGCGCGCGCTGGCAGAGAAATTCGGTGGAGACCGCGGTGCCGCTGACTGGCGCCACTATGGTCGTCTGGCCGGGTTCACGAACAGAAAAGAAAAGTACCGCGATGCGAGTAGCGGGATGCATCCGTTCGTCCGACTCGTGCACGCCAGCGGCGAAACATATGCCGAGGCGAAAACATTTCTGTCGAGGGTAAGGACTGAACTGGAAGAGCATCAGGACGCGGAACGACAGCGAAGAATGGCATTCGCTGGATCGCCGCGCGGGCACGCCGACTTGCCGAAACGGAAATCGATTGATGACTTCCGTGCCGACACGAGGTACGGTGCGGATGGCACGAGGATCGACCTGGCATTTGCCATCTATGCGCTGACGCATAGCGGGGCGGCGGCAGATGTCGAAGCTGCCATTCGAACACGAGATTTGTCCCACAAAGGTGGGGAGAAACGCCAGGCGGACTACGTTGAGCGAACGATCAAAAAGGCGATCGCGACTGCGGAACGAAGTCGTTGCCGCTGAGAGAGGGACGGACAGCGTTATGAGCCAGAACGGAGCGCCGGTGCAGTATGCGGCAAAGGACGCGATGTTCGTTGCCGAGGGAAAGGAAAAAGCTGAGGTGTTCGCAAACTCGATTCACCTCTCCCTGCAAGGGAAGGGCGGGGTTGGGAAGTCACTAGTTGCGAGCATCCTTGCCCAATATTTCAATGCCCGTGGCAAGGCGGTTCGCTGCGTCGATACAGACCCGGTCAATCGGACGCTTTTCCAATACAAGGCTCTGAACGTGAACCGACTCGAACTCCTTCGGGAAGGAAGTATCGACCAGCGAGGCTTCGATTCTCTGATGGAGACGCTCCTCACAGAAGACGCAACGTTCATTGTGGACAACGGAGCCTCAACGTTCATTCCGCTTTGGAGCTACATTCTCGAAAACAGTGCTATCGATGTCCTGACGCGCGCCGGCAAGCGACTCTATGTGCACACGGTGATCACAGGTGGCCAAGCCCTCCTCGATACGCTGCAGGGGTTCAAGAGTCTTGCCGAAAGCACTTCAGAACGCAACATCATTGTCTGGCTCAACGAATATTTCGGCCGAATCGAGCGCGATGGTAAGAGCTTCGAGGACATGGGCGCATACCGCGAAAGCGAGAATAAGGTCTTTGGCTCGGTCCATTTGACGAAGAGAAATCAGGACACATTTGGGCGGGACCTGGAAGAAGTCATTTCACGGAAACTCACGCTGGACGAGGCGATCAAAGATGGACCGTTCTCGATCATGACGAAGCAGCGTTTGAAGGTTATGCAGAGAGACTGGTTCGAGCAGATCGATTGCCTCGCTCTCATTTGAGGCGGTGTTGAATGATTGATGTTCACCGGCTCATCGGAGAAGTTGCTGCGCGGGATGGCATCCGCGTCGAACCTGGCGATCCAGCATTCGCGTTGGTGACACTCAATCAGCTTGTCTTGGAAGATGCTGTGAAGCAGATAGGGCAGCATATCCACGCCGGGATCGCAGAGTTCACTGACGCGGTTCACAAGACGGAGGACCGCGCAGGGAGAATCCTTGCTGACGAGGTAAAAGCGGCCGCCGTGGAACTCCGGTTGGAATTACAACGCGACGTTGAAACGACGCGAGTTGGAGCGAAGGAAATCGTCTGCGAAATCCATCGCAGCCACACCAGAGCCGCGCTGATCCGCTGGGGAGCGATAGGAGTGTTGTCGGCAGCGACGATGTTCGGTACCGGGTTGTGGATCGGCGCGCATTACTTGCGATAACGATACCGATCGAGGCAATCGCCGCAGCACACAAACCTCGTCCTAAGCACCGATGACCCAATGCGGTTCGATTGTCCCTGCCTTAACTCTATTTGTATCAATAGGATAGTGCCAGCAGTTGCGACGGACGCTGAGATCTGCGAAAGTAGAGTTCGCAGGCGAACAAATGGCGAATCTCGGGGCTCTCGCACAACAGCTCAAAGATCGGTTCGAAGTCCCCTTTGGCATCCGCGAGTTTGACTCCCGTGATCGCTTTGCGTCTGGGCTAGCGGACATAGATAGGCTCCTGCAAGGTGGTTTCCCGCGCGCCGCTCTCAGCGAGATCACCGGTTCGGCTTCGTCGAACCGAACAGCTTTGACTGTCTCGATTCTTGCACGCGCGTTTGAAACCGGCGAGTGCGGCGCATGGATCGACGGCAGTGGAACTTTCGACCCGGAGTCCGCAGCGGAAGCCGGGCTCCAGCTCAACCGGCTGCTGTGGATCAACTGCAAGAGCAATCCCGAGCACGCTGTGAAGGCCACTGATCTTCTTCTTCACGGCGGCGGCTTCGGGCTAATCGTCTTTGATGTGGGCGATATCCCTGAAAGCGTCGTGCGACGCATGCCGATGGCATCGTGGTTTCGCCTCAGGCTCGCAGCCGAAAAGACAGGAACGGCCCTCATAGCCCTGACACCCGCTCCACAGACGCGTTCGTGTTCAGCGGTTTGTGTAGAGTTGAGGCGCAGGAAGTTCATCTGGCGGGGACGACTGCTGCAGGGCATCGCGTCGCTGCTGGAAACCCGTCAGCACAACAGCTCGAAGCAGGTGTCGTTTGAATCGGTGCTCTGATGTACTGCTGTATCTACGCGTCAGGCAATTTGCCGATCCTCCTGGACTGCGCACAGCAGTTTTCGCCGCTCATGGAGACGCATCCCGATATGGTGGTGTTCGATGCACGCGGGCTTGAGGGACTGCATGGTCCGCCCGCGTCTCTAGCCGCAGCCGTTGAGCGTGAGGTGGGAATACCGGCCAACATCGCTATTGCCGCAAATCCCGATGCCGCGATCCACGCCGCTCGCGGCATCGCGGGCGTGACCGTCGTCGAACGCGGTGAAGAAGGTACGGTCCTCGCGCCTCTGCCACTCTGCCTTCTTGGCGGTTCCGCGGACGTCGCTGTTTCGCTCGACCTCTGGGGTATTCGCACTTTCGGCGAGTTCGCGGCTCTCCCGCCCATCGGCGTTGCGGCAAGGCTCGGGGATGAGGGCATTCATCTCCAGCGCCTGGCCGGCGGTGCCGGCTTTCGGCGACTACGGGTCGCGAAGGACGAGGTGAAGTTCGATGCGGAGATGGAAGTCGACACGCCCATCGAGCTGCTTGACTCGCTTTGCTTCGTGTTCCAGCGCTTACTAGATGATCTTCTTACCAGGCTTGTGCGCGCGTCACTCTCAACGAACGAAATCCGTGTGAGGCTTGTGCTCGAAGGCGCACCAGATCACCTTACGATCCTGCGACTACCCGTACCGATGACGGAGGCGAAGGATTTAATGAAGATCTTGCATATGGAGCTGAGTGAGCATCCGCCGCCGAAAGCGGTACTAAAGGTCTTCATTCATGCGGAGTCGGTTGAACCGCGAAGAACGCAGCACGGACTATTCACGCCGGCTTCACCCGAGTCGGAAAAGCTCGAAACGACTCTGGCACGTGTGCGGCATTTTGTGGGCAAGCAGAACGTAGGCTCGCCTTACCTTCTAAATACCTACCGCGCGGATCGCTTCGTGATGCATCCCTTCCTGCCGCCTCGGATTGGAGATGGGGAAGTAAAGGCTCGGGCACTGCGACTCTGTCTCCGTCGTTTCCGCCCGCCGTGCGACGGTCACGTACGGCTTGAGAATC
Organism: Bryobacteraceae bacterium; assembly: GCA_051003475.1. Classification (GTDB taxonomy): domain Bacteria; phylum Acidobacteriota; class Terriglobia; order Bryobacterales; family Bryobacteraceae; genus Bog-105. Next base: position 9,164 of record JBPCLH010000161.1, on the reverse strand, counting down.
GACGCCCAGTCTACGTGGTCGCAAGCGGAGTGCGAGGCGCAGTGCTGAACTCCCGCGGGCCGTGGCGCTTGTCCGGCAACTGGTGGAGTGAGGATGTCTGGAACCGCGACCGTTGGGATGTTGCGCTCGATTCCGGCGTGCTCTACCGGCTCTTTCAGGAACTCGATTCCGGGCGATGGTTCGTCGAGGGGAGCTATGACTAATGCTTGCTTATGTGGAACTCCATGCTCGCTCGGCCTTCAGCTTTCTGCGTGGTGCATCAATACCTGAACTTTACGCCGCGTACTGCGGGGAGATGGCGGATACGGGAAGGCTGGGACACTCGATGGCGCTGACCGATGTCGATGGCGTCTACGGTTCGGTCCGCTTCCACACCGAGGCGAAAAAGCGCGGCATCCGCGCGCATGTGGGAGCCGAGGTAACCGGACCCAGCGGGCGATACACGCTTCTGTGCGAGTCTCGCGAAGGTTACCAGAACCTATGTCGGCTTATCACCCGCATCAAACTGGGGGCTGGAACCAAGCATCCCAAGCCTGGGCGGGAACCGCGAGCCACGCATAACGATCTTGAGGAATTCTCGAATGGATTGCTTTGTCTCACCGGTGGCGATGAAGGGCCACTCGCCAATCGCTTGACCGAAGGCCGCTCCGTCATCGATCGCCTGGTTTCTATTTACGGGCGCGACAACGTCTATGTCGAGCTTCAGCGCCATCTGGATGACGAAGAGGAAAAACGCAATCAGGTCACCGTGGAGTTGGCACGTTCCTGCAAACTCCCTCTCGTGGCGACAAATGGCATCTGTTACGCGACTGCGGAAGAGCGGCGCATCCTGGATGTCTTTACCTGCCTTGAACACAAAACGACGCTCGCAGATGCCGGTCGTATTTTGCAGAGAAATTCCGAGCGCTACCTAAAAGATGCGGCCGCGATGAACGAGCTGTTCGTTGAGCTACCGGAGGCGATTGCAAATACGAGCGTTGTGTCGTCGCGCCTGCAATTCACGCTGGAAGACCTGGGGTATGAGTTCCCTCGCTATCCCCTTCCACCCGGCGAAACGATCGAATCGTTGCTCTGGAAGCTAACCGATGAAGGGGCGCACAAGCGCTACACCCCATATCATGAAAAGGCTCGCGCACAGATAGAACGCGAGCTGAAGCTCATCAACCATCTGAAGCTTGGCGGGTATTTTCTCATCGTATGGGACATTGTCCGCTTCTGCCGCGAGCGTGGGATTCTCTGTCAGGGCCGCGGGAGCGCCGCAAATAGTGCGGTCTGCTATGCGCTCCACATCACGGCCGTGGACCCGGTCGGCATGGGATTGCTCTTCGAACGGTTTCTTTCAGAGAACCGCGAGGAGTGGCCGGACATTGACGTGGACTTGCCGAGCGGAGATGAACGCGAAGCGGCAATCCAATATGTATATGATCGCTACGGTAAACACGGCGCGGCAATGACGGCGAACGTCATCACGTATCGTGGAAGGCTCGCCGTGCGCGAAGCAGGCAAGGTGCTGGGTTTCGACACGGAAATGATCTCCAAGGTTGCCGCCCTGGCGCCGATGTGGGGCTGGAAAGATCCTGCCCATTCCGCTGCCGTGCAGTTTAAAGAAGCCGGACTCGACATCGACAAACCCCGCATACGTTCCTTCCTCGACCTGACGATGTCCCTTCAGGACCTGCCACGTCATCTCGGCCAGCATTCGGGAGGCATGGTGGTCTGTCAGGGCGCGCTCGATAGTGTGGTGCCTTTGGAGCCCGCGTCTATGCCGAACCGCGTTGTCGTGCAGTGGGACAAGGAAGACTGCGCGGACATGGGAATTGTCAAAATCGACCTTCTCGGGCTCGGCATGATGGCCGTGCTCAAGGATTGCCTCGGGCTTATCAGGGATCATTGGCGTGAGGAAATCGACCTCGGCAAACTTCCCGAGAATGACACGCTCGTTTATCAGACGCTTCAAAAAGGCGACACGATCGGCATGTTCCAGGTGGAGAGTCGGGCACAAATGGCGACGCTCCCAAGGCTCAAGCCGCAGAACTTCTACGACCTCGTGGTAGAGGTGGCTTTGATCAGGCCCGGTCCCATTGTGGGCGAGATGGTTCATCCGTACCTGGCGCGGCGCGCCGGCAAGGAAAAGATCGTTCCGCTTCATCCGCTGCTTGAGCCCGTCCTGGCGCGTACTTTGGGAGTTCCACTCTTCCAGGAGCAATTGCTACGCATGGCGATGACAATCGCGGATTTCACTGGAGCAGAAGCCGAGGAGTTGCGTAGGGCGATGGGATTCAAGCGGGCTGAGCTCAAGATGCGTGGCATAGAGGAGCGGCTACGCGCCGGTATGGCCAGGAAGGGCATTGATAACGAAACGCAGGACAAGATTGTCCTGTCGATCACATCGTTCGCACGGTACGGATTTCCGGAGTCGCATGCGGCGAGTTTTGCCCTGATCGCCTATGCGAGCGCCTACCTAAAGTGTCACTACCTTCCGGCTTTCACATGTGCCTTGATTAATAACCAGCCGATGGGTTTCTACAGCCCCGCCGTGCTTATCAAGGACGCGCAGCGGCATGGCCTCGGTGTCCTTCCCGCGCACGCCAACGCCTCCGAGTGGAATTGCACTATTGAAGATCGGTCCCTGAGATTGGGCCTGCGATGTGTGCGCGGGCTGCGAGCCGTGACGGGTGAAGCGATCGCCACGGGAAAGCCCTTCAGCGATATCGACGAACTCGCACAGCGGATTCCGGGGATTCGCAAGAACGAGCTCGAAATGCTTGCGAGCGTTGGTGCTCTTAACGGCATCGATGCAAAACACCGCCGCGACGCGCTGTGGAAAGCCGGGAGGGCAGGACGGATCGTCGGACCATTGTTGGGCGGCGTGCCGGAAACGCAGCCGGAGTCGCCGCTCGCGATGATGACGACGGACGAACGCTTAAGCGCCGACTATTACGGCATGGGACTCACCGTCGGTCGCCATCCCATGCACTTTCACAGAGAGCGTATGAATGGTATGGGCGTGACGCCGGCAGCGGGGCTGGTAAAGCAGCGGAACGGGATGTTTGTACGTGTCGCCGGCTGCGTCATCGTGCGGCAGAGGCCCGGAACGGCTAAAGGTATCGTCTTTTTGAGTGTTGAGGATGAGACCGGCATATTCAATGTCATCGTCATGCCCGATGTGTTCGAAGCGAACCGTCTGACAATTGTGCGGTCGCCATATTTGCTGGTTGAAGGCCCGCTGCAAAAGTACGGAGGTGTCATCCATGTGCAGGCCCGAAAAATCGAAGCCATCAGCCTCAACGCAGGAGCAGCGTCTTCGCACGATTTTAAGTAGGTCATCTGTCGGGAGCCGTGGTCACGAATCCGTTCAGTTCTGGATAGTGAGCGACCAAAGTCGGCGGCGCTGGTACCGGCTCGGATGCCAGAATTGACGTGAGCTGAATTGCATTGACCGCCGCTTTTCCGAGGTTATGATTGTTACTCATCACGTACGTGTCTTTTGTTTTCCGCGAAATCTCAATCGTACGATCGACCCACGGGTCAAGCTCTTGCACTGGATAAAGGTAGTCGTAGCGCTCGCGAACGGTCGCGCTCTCCGCGAACCAAGTCTTGTAGTTCCTACCATGCAATCGGATGTACCCGATCGCGGAGGTCGCTTCGGCGCCGGGTTTTACCGATCTGCTGAACAGCGGTTGATCGATGTTGCAAAGGCCGACATCGAGATCGGCCAAGAAGTCGAACGTCTCAGGCTCTGTCCAAGTGCCGTGCCGTACTTCAAGGACGAGCGGATATTCGCGGAAACGTCGCTGGAGACCGGCGATGTATTCTCGGTTCGCAGGAGAGTTCCGAAAAGACCATGGGAACTGAAGCAGTAACGCGCCAAATCGTCCACCTTCAACGAGCGGCGCGATGCCGTCTTTAAATTCCTTCTCATCGTTCGGCGCCGGTTTGCGCTCATGCGTGAACGAATGAAATAATTTCGCCGTGAACTGCAGGAGTCGGTTGCCAGAAACGCTCTCTACCCACCTCTTCGCCGCAGCCGCTTTGGGCGGTCCGTAGTAGGACGAGTTGATCTCCACTGCGGTGAAGTACTGCGCGACGTACGCCAACTCGTTAAACCCGCGAGGCTTCGGTTTAGGATAGACGATCCCATCCCAGTCTTTGTATTTCCAGCCTGCGGTACCGATGCGAATCATGCTGTGAACTTAATCGAAATGGCAGAACTGGTAAGGGCCCCACCCGGCACGTGAATCGCCTCACCTCTATTTCGTTGTTCCGCGCCGGCGCGTCGCGGCTTTCACGCTTGATCTCTCCGCCTCGCTCGTTCCTGACGAGGTGCGCATTCTCTCCATGCCCGGCCAGAGCGTCGTCGATAGCCTTAAGCGTTACGCGCATGGGGATGGTCGGCGTTCCCTCCGCCCAGTAGGGGTGGCGCTTCAAATGAGATCCTTGGCGTCGGCCAGTTCTGGTTTGTAATCGAAGGCGGGCCGCTTCGTCTGCCTCTGTTTAACGTTGGCTAGCGGATCGTTCGATTTCTGCTCCCGGCCAGGCGATACCGCAACGCCCTCACTGGCTCTCGTCGATCCCGGATCTGCAAGCACCGGTGAAAGCGTGGCCGATTCGCCCTTAACAGAACTTCTGCGAATTCGGCCGATATAGGAGCCGAGACTCTGGACGCTCACGGCGATGCCGTCTGCGGCGAGGCAGTCGCACACTGCTTGGAGGCTGTGTCCGTTGTCCAGGGCAGTCCGAATTTCCGGCCAAAGAGCCCGGATCTGGGCGGCTTTACTCGGCGGCTTTTTCTCGCGCAGAGCAGCTAGGCGGGTCCGGGCGCTCTCGGAAGTTCGGCTGCTAGGCATAGCCTTTACGACACTCTACGACAATTTTCGGCCCTGTTCAACCGCAATAGACAGGTTCGACAATTTACGACATTTTTCGACAACGCACATGATCGGTCGGCAGCAAAAAGGCATCGTGGGGCAGCGCAGGGGTGGTAGTGGAACATAAAGGAGACGCGATACGTCTACGGCGTTCTTTGCGGCTATGCCGTTTGTTTTTTGTCGCTTCCCGCGGGATACGTTTTCAGGCGAGCGTATTCGATGCGCGATACGCTCTCTCCCCTAAGGCGCGAAGCGTCCCGAAACGTCCCATACAGGCCCTTAGTAATTAGAGGCTCTCCAGATGCAGCCACGGGCAATCAGATTCTCAGAGAAGGCGATGAAAGAGATTGAGGCGGCAGCCCAACAGCGCGGCTTCGCCTCGTCCAGTGCGTTCATTCGATATGCGGTAGAGCAAGAGCTGTCGGGGCGGCAAGACGGTCTCACCGGTGCGGAGGAACGTCTTGCCGCGAGTATCGAACAGGTTCGGCGTGACCAGTTCCGAGCGATGCGCGCCCAACAGGCACTCTTCGCATACCTGGATACGCTCACCAAGACCATCCTGACCTGTGTACCCGAGCCACCCGCCGACGCGAAAGCTCAAGCGGTTGCCCGAGCACGGGAGCGATATGATCGCCTGCTCAAGAGCACCGGAAGGGCCATGGTCGGAGACTCACGCGTCGCAATGCAGGATCTCGTGGCGAATGTCGAAGGGTGACGAGAAGGAGTTCCGGCTCCGTCCCCGGAAGCCGCCGATTCCGCGAAGCGACCGTCAACCGGGCGCATGGGCGATGGCGTTCAAAACCATCGCGCACTACGCGCGTGCGAGCAATTCGGTCAAAAGATCGAATGGGTTCCGGGGAGCAGGAACGCAACGCGCAGCCATACCGAGAAACCAGCGATGTGCGATTCGTGTGACGTACTCTCGAAACGCAGTGCGGGGACAATGGCGGGCACACGGCCGCTATATCGCGCGGGAGAGTGCTGCCACTGAGCCCACGGCCGCAGGGTTCGATGCACAGAAGAGTGGGATCGACATGGCAAGCCGGCTCGAATCGTGGCAGGCAGCACGAGATCAACGGATGTGGAAGGTAATCATTTCGCCGGAGTTCGGAGATCGTGTCGATCTCATGCGGCTTACGCGCGACCTGATGAATACAGTGGAGAAAGACTTAACCGCACCGCTGGAATGGGTGGCGGTGGCGCACTTCAACACTGAGCATCCGCACGTTCACGTTGCCCTGAGAGGCATCGGACGAGATGGGAAGGAGATTCGCCTTCCCCGAGACTATGTGAAGAACGGCATTCGCTCAGCCGCGGAGGATCTTTGTACGCGGCAACTCGGACACCGAACAAGTCTCGACGCGGCGGAAGCTGAGCGTCGTGAGGTTCGCGAAAAGCGCTTTACTTCGCTGGACCGCGTTATCTTGCGGAGTGCCGGGCCGTTCGCGGCAGAGCAGTACGGTCAGATAATGATTCCCCTGGTCGGCCGCATGCCGGGTGAGGGCGAACTTGCGTGGAATCGGCGCCAGCACCTGATCGCCAGAATGGAAGCGCTCGAAGATATGGGCCTCGCTCGTGCAAGCGGGGCGGGAGTGTGGAATCTGCGCTTGGATTTTGAAGCCGTGCTTCGTGCCATGCAGCGTGCTGGCGATCGGCAGAAGGTCCTAGCAGCGCATGGTGTTCTTGTCTCTGACGAGCGCCTGCCGATTGAGGTTCTCGATTTCCAAAAGACAAGTTCGATCGAAGGACGAGTTCTGGTGCATGGAGAAGATGAACAGTCTGGCCGCCGTTACCTGATGCTCGAAGGCGTTGATGCTCGCGTGCATTTCATCGAGTACACGAATGAGATGGAGGAAGCGCGGGCACGCGGTGAGTTGCGGACCAATGCGTTTGCCCGGTTGCGCAGAATCTTTATCGATGAGGAACCAATCGTTCAGGTTGAAGACCTTGGCGATTCGGAAGCCCTTCTGAAGCGAACCGATCATTTTGACAACAAGGCGCAACAGCTACTCAAGAACGGAATCCTTCCTGCCGAGGATGGCTGGGGTGGTTGGCTGGGCCGATACCAGAGTGCATTGAAGCAAGCGGCGATGCACGTTCAATATTCCGAGAAGACGCGCGACGAAGATCGCAGCCGCGACCGTTCACGCTACCGGTGACACTCAGTTTGGCGGACCGAGCAGATCAGCTGCGGTAAATGCAGGGCGACCTGGCCAAATGGATTGCGTGGACGTTGCACCTTCACTGGCGGGTGATCGGCTTACATTCCCAGAACCGGACTCATGGAGAAGTGCTGACGACCAGCGCCTAATCCGCGACCCAATGCAAACTTACGGGAGAAAAATCGGGCAGTCAAGTCAGATGGAGCTACGCTCCACGTTCCCCAAGACTGAAGTGAACGGTGAAGCGGAGAGCGGTTCGCAATCCCGTAAAGCGGTGTTCGCTAAACCTCGATTCGGGTTCTTCGGACCTCAACCGACAAGGGGCAGGGGCACAGAGTCACCTCTGCCGAGTCGGCTGTCACTACTAATGCCACAATCCAGGCAGGATGCGTCTCTGCGTGGCGATAGCATCTCAAGACGGCGTCTCAACGGATGGGTCCTCAGATAACCGTTGAAGGCATCGGGTTGGGCCAGTCCTGTCATGTAGAACAGGAAATCATTTGCCGCCTGTGCGGCCGCCGTGGCATTCAGCGTAATAACACTCGGCGCCACCACATCCGGATCGTCTGTGTACTTCTGCCTTTTGCGCATCGCGCTCGAAATGCTCTCCTCCTGCAAACGCGCGGCATTGATCTGTTGATTGCACAGAAGACATCCGATGTCTGGTAAAACCCATCGTGTGACGGTATGAACATGCTCGACGGCACCGGACTTCAAATCGGAGCTTATTCGCGAGCCGACCTGCGAGCCCGGAATGAGGAACTGGTGCACTAAAGCGTTAAACAATAGCCGGGCCCGGTGGCTGTCTGCCGCCAGGAACATATAGTCGCACCCCTTAATGGCCTGCAGAGCTTCAGCGTTTTCCATATCCGTTTGGAAGCAGAGGACATTGGCCCGTGGGTTTGCTTTCCGAATGATTCGTGAGGCGAGGCGAACCTTGGGTGTAGCGAGGCGTCGGCCCAACATGCGCATCCAGTTAGGGCGACCCTCGGCGGCCAGCCAGCTCATTGCATCCCACGCGGTTGCGTCCACCATTCGCGGGAGGTTCGTGGGGTCTATATGATCGGGATCGACCACGATGATCTGGCCCACGCCCAATCGGCCGAGGTATTCGGCTAGCAGTATGCCCACGCCACCAACACCGATAATTGCGACCCGACTCTTCCCGAGGATTGATTGGCCCTGCGTCCCAAACAAGCGAACCTGGCGGTCGAAGCGTGCGTCGATGGCTCCATGCTGATTATCGGGTACCGGTGTCAGGCGGAGTCGTCGCGGCCCGACGACGACCGCTTCGTTAATCGCATGGCGCCATCCCCCAGGTGTCCAAATATCGCCGGCAACAGCATCTTCCGCAAAAACGAGTGCGCCGACCGGTATGCCCTGCATCACATCCAACAGCGCCGGGAATCCGCGCTCATGGGACGAAAGATCGACCTCAGAAAATGTCACGGAACCCTGGCCGCCGTGGTTGTGAACGGCGAGGTAGACGGTCCTCTTCGCACGGCAATCCCGTATCCGCTTGGTCACGTACGCTGCCGGGAGCATCCTGTAGCCACGTGTCCCAGGAACCCAGTCCACGCCATCCTGAGCCTTCCACAGCCGTCTTGCCAACAATACCCGCCGACGATTCAGCACGGCGAGACCGGTTTCAATCACCGCACCATGTTCATCCCCGTCACCCGGAAAGAGGTGACGGTGCAGGTCCTCATAAAGGGCCTGCGACATGCGCAGCGAGAACTGGTTGTCTATAGTTTCAGCATCCATGCGATCACCGCCTGCAGCTTCATCAAAGGAGTCTCGCGACCCAAACAGTTAGCGTGGTTCTGCCGCCGCGAAACCATGACAGCCGTTCGCGGTTTGAAGTCCGGCAGATCTGGGGCCCATTCTTTGTTCACGTGAAGGGGATTTCTTAACGCCGCCCCATCCAGTCGTGACAGGTCCGGCCGGACGTAAAACGGATAGGTGTCGGCGAATGGGCAAGCGTTAGTGATAAAGAAGCCCACCCATGTGTACGCGGCGGAGTGAAAATAGACCAGTAAACGCCGCGTAAGCGGCGTTTATGGCGGAGCAAAAGTAGGCCGCCTGAAGACTGGTTTCATCGAACATTCGCATAAAGTTATGTTTTATGAAACAC
>JBPCLH010000160.1:0-24458 GCA_051003475.1 Bryobacteraceae bacterium | reverse complement strand
CAGTCGAATGAATTCTGGTAGTGACTGTAGCATACAATCCACGCGCGAGGTGGCCGACTCTTAAAGTCGCCGTTCGTACGTTCAGGTGTCGTTCAGTGACGAGGCCGAAGTTCCCGTGGACCGGCCGCTTCGTCGCGCGTAACGTGGCTAGAGTATAGCCGTAAGGCTCGTTTGCAAAGCCCCGCTTCCTAGCACGGCCACGTGCTAAGGCGGGGTTTTTGCATGTTAAAATGATTTGTAGCCCACCTGTTCCTGAAAGGATTCCAACCCAATGAAAGCAGGGATTCACCCCACTTATGACGAAGTAAACGTGACCTGCGCCTGTGGCTCGACGTTCCGAACACGCTCGACTCACAAGGGCGACCTGCGTGTTGAAATTTGCTCCGCGTGTCATCCGTTCTTCACCGGTCGCCAGAAGCTGGTCGATACCGAAGGTCGTGTTGACCGCTTCCAGAAGAAGTACGCCAAGGCACGTGAGATTCAAGCGCAGAAGAAAGCCGCCAGCGAAGCAAAAACGGCTGCGAGAGCCAGGCTCTGATCGCGCCCTTAATGGAGAGCTGAGCGAAGTTGTCGATAGGCTCTCTATTGCGGGGCCACTAAGCCCTTCCGTATCGCGAACAGTACGAGTTCAGCCGTGCGATGAATGTTCATCTTTTCCATCAGGTTAGCCCGGTGGACCGAAACTGTATTGACGCTCAAGTCCAACAGGCCCGCAATCTCCTTGTTGGATTTCCCTTGGGCAATTAGCTGTAACACTTGCTTCTCGCGGCCAGTGAGCTTGTTGAGCTCATCATCGCGCTCTTGGGCCACGTATTTCAGTCCCGATCCGATAAACCGCTTTCCCTCAGCTACGGCTCTGATTGCCCCGACTAGGTCAACATCAATCGCGCTCTTCAGTAGATACCCTTTCGCCCCTGCGTCAAATGCGTTACGAACATAATTATCGTCAGCGTGCATGCTAAGCACCAGCACCTCGGTACCCGGCAGGTGCTTAATAATCTCTTTCGTGGCTTGCACTCCGTCGAGCTCAGGCATCGAAAGGTCCATGACGACAACTTTCGGCTTCAGCTCGTATGCCAACCGTATCGCTTCTATGCCGTTGCTGGCCTCACCGACCACTTTCATCTGTTCATCGTCTTCAAGGAGCCGCCGGAAGCCCCGGCGCACAAGGCTATGGTCATCTGCAAGAAGAACCGTGATCTCTTCATTCATGATTGGTGGCAACTACACCTCCAGTACTGTCATTCTCTACTGCTTCGGTCATCTGGTCCTCTCGCGTGATTGGCATAACGAGCGAAATCGTCGTGCCGGCGTTTGCCACTGAAGAAATATTCAGTTTGCCGTCTACCAAGTCGGCGCGTTCCTGCATGGCGATCAAGCCCAACCCCAGTCGGCGGCTCTTCTCTTTTGCCATTCCGCGCCCGAAGTCCCTTATGTTTACCGTCAACATGTCGGAAGAAAAAATCATTTCTACCTCGGCCAGCTTCGTGCCCGAATGTTTGGCTGCGTTATTGAGGGCCTCCTGAACGATGCGGAAGCAATGAGTCGCAGGCTGTCCCGTGATTCGCAATGGCTCGCCTCGTATCATTGCAGTCGCCTGAATCCCAGTTTGCCGCTGAAACACTTCGGTATACCATTCGATTGCCTTCGCAAGGCCGTAGTCGTCCAGAACCGCGGGATGCAGCATTTGGGATAAACTGCGCATTTTCTCAAGAGTATGCTGCGTGATCTCGCGCACTTCACTCAATTCCGTTCCCAATGAAAAATCGCCCGTTGCACCTTTACGCTCTGCACGCCCAAGCATTGCCCCAATCGCCGTCAGGATCTGACCAAATTCGTCGTGCAGCTCGCGTGACACCGAGCGTAGCACCTCCTCCTGCACGGTGATGAGCTGGGCGGCCAACACGCGCCGCTGTTGCGACAGCGACTCTATCTGATCGAAGATCTTGCGATTTGAATAGATCAGATACAAAGTCGTACCAACAATCGTGATCAGCATGGCCGCTAAGAATGCGTAGATGTTTCGTTCCACGCCAGCATAGATGGAAGCGACTTTTTCGTCAGCACGCTCTTCCGCCTCGTTGTTTCGTTCCAGTAACCTGGAAACCTTGGCTGCCAAAATTAGCTGCTCCGCCGAAAGCTGGGTGGAAGCCAGCTCCTTCGCCGCGCCCTCATGTCCTGCATTAGCGGTGGCGAACACCTGCTCCGAAGTCTGCCAAAAGTGCCTTAGCGACTCTACGAGCTGAGCCTGCTTATCAGCCGCCCGTGTCACAGGAGCCAACTGCCCTTCCTCCTGAATCGCCTCCTCCAGGTCAGCCCGGAGGTGTGTAAATTCAGCGCGGTATTCGGCAATTTCGGATGCCGGTTGCACTTCGCTCATGTCACGCAACGCCAACCCCAGTGTATTCAGGTCGTTTTGCACCCGCAGTAATAGCAACGAATCGTGACGATTGAGGTCGATGGTATCGGTTTGTAACTTGCGAAGGCCGTTTAGCTGAGTGAGTGCGTACCACGAAAAGATCGTAACCGCGGCTAGCGTCACGAATAAACCAAACAGAAGACGTACAGTAGGAGACGTTGTCATGCGGGCTGCCCGGTTCGATCTAACCTACTAGGATGACGGAAAACGCGGATCACAAGTTGCTCGCCTCGCAGGCTTTTGTGAAGCTCCATCTGCCGTTATTTAGCATCAAGCACAGCAATCCTGGTATAAGACTTACACCAAACCCAGCGAACACGTCGGCCGCATAGTGATACCGGCCATACACCGTAGCGACCGACACGCTGATCGCGTAAAAAAGCAATGCATACCCGAAAATCTTTCGATTCGGCAAAACCAGCAACATGCCCCATGCCGCCGCGAAAACCGATGACACGTGTGCGCTCGGGAACACGCCTACATGAATCGTACCTACCTTCAAAATCCACAGGTTCAGAGTGCGGATCCAAGTAGTAATTAGCGGCCGATCAACATCCGGGAACACAATCCGCGGCGGCTCGGACGGGAAATACGGGAATAGAGCATACGCCAGCAAGGTCCCCAACAGGTAAACCGTCAAAAATCTGTCTATGTCCACTCGTCGGTGTTGAAGATAGAGCAGCGCCACACAAAAAAACCCGATTCCGTAAACCAGCAAGTAACAGAGCTCGAGCCAGAACGGGATTAAGCTGCCGAGGCTCTCGATCAAGCTGCGGCCATGCCATTCGCTCAGCAGGAGATGGTCCCATTGAATCCATCCGCCTTCAAAGCGATGCTCGAAGCGCACCGGGAGGAATAGCTCCATTTCGCGGAACGCCTCCAGAGTCACGATCAATGGAAGCCAATCGCGCACGATCCCCGCCGCTTCCGCGAAACGGGTTTGCTCTGCGAGTGCTACGAGCCAGAGCAATGCCAAGACAATCGCCGATAAAAGAATAGGCTGATATCTAAGAACTGGCCGGTCTCGGAACCACGGAGACAGAGCCGCTATATATCCGAAGAAGCAAATCAGCACCCATTCTGAAGTTCGAAGATTCGGCCATAGGCCTGCCTTTCTCAAGACGCCGCCGCAGCGATACGGTAGCTTCGCGGCTCGAAAAACAATGCTAGACCTGCCAGCACGCCCGCCCAGATTCCCCACGTGGTCAAATAGCGATGATCGATCAGCACGCCTGAAATGATCGGCGCAGTGATCTGAGCGATCGACATCAGAGATTGAGTAAGGCCGATGATCACACCCTGTTCCCGTTTGCCCGCCTTCTGCGTCACCAGGCTCGTAAGTGCCGGCCGCAGTCCCGCGCCTCCTGCCGATGACAACGCGTTTACCCACAATAATTGCCCAACGGTTTTGGTAAACCCTATCGCGGCGTAGCCGAGCATGGCCGTGACGAATCCCAGACGAACCACCTTCGGCTCACCCATCCACTTCACCATTCGGCCCACCACGCCGCCTTGCATAATGATGCCGAGAAAACCGTTAAACGCGAAAATAAAGCCAACTTCCCGCACGCCAACAGGATGGCCGTTCCACTGATATCGCCGCTCCGCAAATAGCGCAAACCCTGACACGAACGTCGAAAATGAAAAAGAAAAAAGTAGCCATTGAATCAAAAGGCTTGCGAGCTCCGGATCACGAAAATACCTTCGATACTGGCCCCATGAAATCAAGGATAAACGCTTGCCGCCCGGTCCTGGATCCCCTTTGGCAGCCTCGTTGTGCTCGTGAATGACTTCGCGTCGCGGTAGCAAAAAAAACGTGCACAAAATAGTCGTAAATGAAAGTCCGGCTGCCGCGAAAATCGGCGCTTGGTATCCAAATAGAGCCAGATACCCGGAAATCGCCGGCCCCACCAGAAACCCTAACCCGAATGCGATCCCGATCACCGCAAATGATTTCGCGCGCTCTTCAGGCCTCGTCACGTCGCTGATATATGCCTGCGCAATCGTAAGATTGCCTGCCGTCGCTCCGTCGATCATGCGAGCCACAAACAACATCCAGATGTGGGTTGAGAATGCCAAAAGGAGGAAGCCGCCCAGGGTTCCGGCCTGGCTGATCAAGAGAACCGGCCGACGGCCAACCCGATCGGACAGTTGTCCCAGAATCGGTCCGGCGATCAACTGAAAAATCGCGTACGTCGATACGAGTTCGCCAACTACAGTAGGCGAAGCACCCATCCTCTCGGAATAGAACGGCAGTAGCGGAAGAATAATCGTGAAACCGAGGATGTCAACCGCCACAATCAGAAAAATAGGCAGCAACGGCGACGCAAAGCGATGGATGGGCTTCGCCTCGGTGGTCTCGGGCTCGGGCGGAGTCACATTACGATCTTACCCGCGCCGGGTTTTCAGCTTCTCACATTCTGATGTTTGACAGTCTAACAGCCATGAAGTACGCTGTCGGCTACCTTACGCTCGCTTCGCAACGCAGCACCCATTCTCCTGAGTCGCAAATATGGAGATACAGGAAAGTAGTCATATCTGCAAAAAGTACTTGCTTACGTCAGCTGCCCGGGTCATAAGCCTGCCAACGCGCAAATTCCAAAACTTTGGCACACACCATGCAGCTTTTTCCCCTAAAATATGAATTTAATATGAGAATGTTCGCTCGCACCCTAGTCGCGTTCTTGCCGCTGATTCTGTTCGGACAGGAACCAAACCCTACTCAATCCGGCACCCAACAGCCTGCACAAACCGGTCCTACACCGATTTACCGTGTACAGGTGGTTGCCAAATCGACGATTGCCATTAGCTATCGCAATCGCAGCGGCTGGACCAAAGTCGATTTCCAAGGAACGTCCATGGCCCCCAGGGCTAAAGGTACGGCAGAAGTAAACAGCCGTTTAGGACACATGGAGATTAAGCTCGAGGTCAAAGCTCTTCCCGACTCCACCACTTTCGGACCGGAGTTTCTCACTTATGTGCTCTGGGCGATCACGCCCGACGGCCATGCCGCAAATTTGGGTGAAGTCGTCCTCGACTCGGACGGGAATTTCAAGGGCAATATAACGACGGGATTGCAGTCGTTCGGATTGATCATAACAGCCGAGCCTTATTTCGCCGTCCGGCAGCCGAGCGACGTCGTCGTAATGGAAAATGTGGTCCGGGAAGACACGAAGAGCAAGGTCGAATATGTGAATGCGAAATACGAGTTGCTGCAGCGTGGGCAATATACTTACCAGGTTCCCGCTTCACAGGTGCATCCGATCGTTTTGGATTCCAATAAAAAGAGTCCGCTCGAACTCTATGAAGCGCAGAACGCAATCCAGATCGCCCACTACGCCAAAGCCGACCAGTACGGAGGCGAAACTTTCCAGGATGCAGTGAAGCTTTTGAATCAGGCGCAGGATTATGCGGCGCGTAAACAATGGAAGCCCTCCATCATGACCGCTAAAGAGGCAGTCCAAAAGGCTGAAGATGCGCGGATCATCTCTCTCAGGCGGCAACAGCAGCTTGCGCTCGATCAAGAACGCCAGGAGGCTGCCGCCCGCCAAGCCGAGGCCCAGCGGCAAACAGAGGAAGAAGCTCGCCAGAGGCAGGTCGCCGAACAGCAGGCCCAACAGGAGACTCAGCAGAGGGAGGCTGCTGAAAGGGCAAAGGCAGAAGCAGATACCGCCCGGGCTCAGTCAGCCGTTGAAGCGCAGAAAGCGCAACAGGCCGCCGCCGAAGCTGATCGCCTCCGTCAACAGGCTGAAGCTGAGAAAAATGCCTTGCGCGAGCAACTGCTGCAGCAATTCAACGCGGTCCTGCAAACTCGCGAGACCGCTCGGGGCCTGGTCGTGAACATGAGCGATGTCTTGTTTGATACAGGCAAATACACCTTGAAGGAGCCGGCTCGCGAAAAGCTCGCGAAGATTTCGGGGATTGTGATTTCGCACCCCGGGCTCAATCTTCAAGTCGAAGGTTATACCGACATCACCGGCAGCGACGAATTGAACCAGCGCTTGTCGGAACACCGCGCCGACACCGTGCGCGAGTTCCTCGTAGCCCAGGGTATCAATCCGCAGAACATCACCGCCGTAGGCTACGGCAAGAACTACCCAGTTGCCTCAAACGACACGCGGGAAGGTCGCGCCCTCAACCGCCGCGTCGAGCTTGTCGTTTCCGGAGAGATCATCGGCGTCAAAATAGGCGTCCCACCCGCTCAGACCCAGCCAGCCGCCCCACCAGAAACGCCTCAGCCCCAGTAATACTCTCCTCTATATGGCGTGATTCTCGATGGAAGCAAACTCGTGAGACTCACGGCAAGTTGTCGGCCGTAAAGCCGCGGATATCCGCCTATTACTGGCCTTTTAGATTAAATATTTTTAAATTGGCGGGTTAGAAGCTCTTTTTAGAAGATTTACTGGTGTGGAAACCGGGCGTTATTCGTCAAATTGATGAACGTTCCTTTTAAACTCGGGCTTGTGCCTCCACACAGGCCCTTCTTTTTCTTCATATTTCGTTTGCGCTGCTAACCTCTATTTTTTGCGGGTAAAACAACCATAATGTCGTTCATAGCTGTTGCATAAAGGCCGAAGATCACACAGAGCCTGCGACTCGCACATCGGCATTCTTCAAGAGATGGGCTCAATGAAGCAGCCAAGCCAATGGAACCTATTATGGATTAAAGGAACGGAACGTGCTGGCCCATCGTACACTCCGCAGCCCCTTATGGAAGACTCCTTCGGGAAGTACTGATAAACAGAGGCTCATCGCACCTTGGGACTCTGGATACGAAGGTCGATTGCAGAGGAAGAACCGAGGATTTTTTCAGCCTTACTCGAAGCGTCGTTTCAGGAGCTTTTACTTTCTTGTACAGTCGCTTGATCTGGTGAGCCGGGCGGGACTCGAACCCGCGACCACCGCATTAAAAGTGCGATGCTCTACCAACTGAGCTACCGGCCCGAAAACAGTTCAAGCTCGTTGTGCGACGTCCAGCTTGACGACTCAGTTTAAAGCATATCATCGGATTCGGCTTTTGAGCGTTAGACAGCTTCTACCCGCAGTTTTTCCGGCGCTGTCCGGCGAAACTTTTGAGGAGCCGACGAATTCTCCTATTCGAGTGAGCGAGTATCAAAGAGCCTAAGCGAGTCACAAAATCCACTATGAAAGTCTGTTCAAAAACGAAGCCGGCGAACTGGTTGACGGTTGGAACTGTTTCTGCTGTCGGCATACTTACAGCGGCTAAGCTGAGTGCGCGACTTCGAAAGTCGAATTTCGATCTAAAACAGAAAGTTGTATTGATCACCGGAGGTTCGCGCGGCTTAGGTTTGTCCCTAGCTTTTGAACTCGGAAATCTTGGCAGTCGTCTCGCGCTCTGTGCGCGCGATGTAGACGAGTTGGAACGGGCACGGAATCGGCTCGCCGAACGCGGCATTGATGCTGCGATATTCCCGTGCGATATCGGAGAAGAATCTGAAATAGAGCCGCTTGTAGCGCGCGTGTTGGATCGCTTCGGAAGAATAGACGTTCTTATCAACAACGCCGGTCATATCAGTGTCGCGCCGCTTGAACGTCTGAAGCACTCCGATTTCGAGCAGGCGATGAAGGTAATGTTCTGGGCTCCGGTGAATTTGACCTTGGCTGTCTTGCCCCACATGAAACAGCGAGGCAGTGGCCGGATTGTTGACATCACCTCGGTAGGAGGACGCGTCAGCATACCGCACCTCCTGCCCTATTGCTGTGCTAAGTTTGCGTTTGTCGCTTTTTCAAAGGGACTGGGTGCGGAATTAGACGCGCACCGGATTGGCATTCTGACCGTAGTTCCTGGATTGATGCGAACGGGCTCATATCTCAACGCGACATTCAAAGGCCTGGCGAAGCGCGAATTTGCCTGGTTTAGCCTGCTCGGCAACTTACCGGGCTTCTCCGTAGATGCGAGCCATGCTTCGCGATGCATCATCAAGGCGCTTCAGCACAATCGGCGCACATGCACGATCTCGTTGCCGGCTAGGTTCCTCATTGCGAGCGAGGCGTTGTTGCCTGAGATGACACAAACGGTACTTGCCGCGGTGAATCGGAACCTTCTGCCGACCCCAGGTGGCGGGACCCAACCCGCATCTGGTAAAATGTTGAATAGTAGTTTTAACAAATTTTTCCAAACACTTACATCTCTGGGAAAAACGGCTGCACACGAACTCAATGAGTGAGTACCTCATGCATTAGTACCCCGCTAAATTACGTGCTCTCGTAACGAATTTCTTTTAATACCTATCTATATAGCGCGGGTTGATACTGCACCAGCGGAATCAATCTGAAGTTCAGATGCTGAAATCTCTCCAGAAGCGGAGAACAAGGAACAGTATTGTCAACTGCGTATCCTACCTTTCGAAGCTTTATCCAGGCGGGTTTCGAATGTTCCACCCACAAGCTCAGAACGGGCAGACGGCTCGACCTTCTCGCCTCGACGCAGCACGACCGGTTCGCACGTGAAGACTATCGCCGACTTCAGGCATTATCAATCAAAACAATTCGGGTGGGTGCTCGTTGGCACTTGATTGAAGCATCGCCGGGCCGCTACGCTTTTGATTCCCTTGCTGTTATTCTCGACGCCGCGTCGGAAGCGGATGTGGAAGTTTTGCTCGATCTGCTGCACTTCGGATGGCCCGATCACGTTGATATTTTTGGGCCGCGCTTCGTCCCCAAGTTCGCTGAGTACACGTGGGCCTTAACGCAGTTCTTGAAAGCACGTGGCGAGTCCTACAACATGTTTGCGCCTGTAAATGAGATTTCGTTTCTCTCCTGGGCTGGCGCTGACAAGGGGGCGATTCACCCTTGCGTGATAGGTCGCGGCTCTGAATTAAAACATAAGCTGGTTCGAGCTGGAATAGCATCAAGCGACGTCTTACGCGATGAATTGCCCAAATGCAGGTTAATTTCTCCTGAACCAATCATTCATATCGTCGGAAATCCGGCAATTGAAGGTGATGCAATTGAAGCCGAGGCGTATTCAATGGCACAGTTTCAGGCCTGGGATATGCTTTGCGGCAAACTTGCTCCGGAACTGGGCGGTGCTGCTCAGTATTTAGACGTTATCGGGTTGAACTTCTACGAACAGAATGAGTGGGTGCATAACTCGAAAACCCTTTCTCGCGACGATCCAAGATATCGTCCGCTCCACCAACTTATTCAGGACGTTTGGACCCGTTATCGAAGACCGATGTTCATTTCAGAAACCGGGACAGAAGACGGAAAGCGCGCGGACTGGTTCAACTACGTATGCGATGAAGTCCGCACTGCATTGAAGTCAGGTATCCCGGTTCAGGGCATCTGTCTTTACCCGATCCTGAATCACCCTGGATGGGACAATGACCGGCATTGCCATAACGGCCTCTTCGACTACCCCGACGCCTCGGGAGATCGCAATATTTATTGGCCTTTGGCCCAAGCAATCCTCGGCCAGCAACCGAAACTGCCCGCTTGGAACAACGAATTAATTATGAGTAACAACAACATCGATCTAATCTGCATGTCTCATCTTCGATGGGGATTTGTATTTCAGCGTCCTCAGCACCTGATGAGCCGGTTTGCCCGAACAAGAAGAGTTTTTTTCATTGAAGAGCCCATTTTCGAAGATACGGAGCCATACCTCAAATCTTCGGTCTGTCCGAAAACAGGCGTACACGTTCAAACGCCGGTCTTACCATGCGGATTAAATCGTCAGCAGAATCTCGAGCTTCAGAAAGCTTTGCTCAAATCGGTGCTCCAAAAAAATTATATATCGGATTACATCACCTGGTATTACACTCCGATGGCGCGAGAGTTTGCTTTTGATCTGAAACCAAGCATCACAATCTACGACTGCATGGATGAGCTTTCGGCTTTTGTGGGCGCGCCGCCCTCAATGCGGCTCAATGAAGAAGGCTTGTTCCGCGATGCCGACTTAGTGTTCACCGGAGGCGCCAGTTTGTTCGAATCGAAACGTAAGCAACATCCTTCCGTACACCTGTTCTCAAGTAGTGTCGAACTCGAGCACTTTGCTCAGGCAAGATCGATCAAGCATGATCCTGAAGATCAATCTCAGCTTCCGCGTCCCCGGTTGGGTTATGCAGGCGTAATTGACGAGCGGATGGATCTTGACTTACTCAGGGAGGTAGCCGCCCAACGCCCCGAATGGCAAATTATCCTACTTGGTCCCGTGGTCAAAATAGATGAGGCATCTCTGCCGAGGGCCACGAACATTCACTATCTCGGAATGAAGCGGTACTCAGAATTACCTGCCTATCTTTCCGGGTGGGATATCGGCATGCTCCCGTTCGCCCTCAATGAGTCCACGCGATTCATAAGTCCTACTAAGACCCCTGAGTATCTCGCCGCCGGACTTAGAGTTGTGTCTAGTGCAATTCGCGATGTCGTAACGCCTTATGGTGATCTTGGGCTTGTCAGAGTCGCCAACGGAGCTGGCGAATTCATTAAGGCCGTTGATTCGCTTCTTTATAGTCCGCCTGATCTTGCGTTCCAAGCGCAGGTCCATCACTTCCTGTCGCAATCATCTTGGGATAGGACTTGGAGCGAAATGAACGAGCTAATTGAGAATACGCTGGTGCTGAAGCGCTGCGCCGCCCGTGCTACTCCGCAAATCGCGCGTGCAACAGGACCGATGGTAACCGCGGGTAATATCTCCGAGAAAGGCGCCGCACATGTTTGATTATTTGGTTGTTGGTGCGGGTTTTGCCGGCGCAGTTGTCTCGGAAAGAATGGCCCGCTGTTTTGGTAAGAAAGTTCTTGTCATCGATCGCCGTAGCCATGTCGGGGGGAATGCCTACGACCACTACAATAACGATTCCGTCTTGGTGCACCGCTATGGTCCCCATATCTTTCACACCAACTCGGAGCAGGTGTTTCAATATCTTTCTCAGTTCACGTCATGGCGGCCCTATGAGCATAGGGTTCTGGCATCGGTTGATGGAAGACTTGTTCCCGTACCGATCAATCTCGATACGGTGAATCTGCTTTACGGGCTGAATCTCACGTCAGAGCAGCTCGAAGCCTTCTTTGCTGCGCGTGCCGAAAGTCGCCCCTGTATTAGAACCTCAGAAGATGTGGTCGTAAGCAAGGTAGGGCGGGACCTTTATGAAAAGCTGTTTCGCAATTATACACGAAAGCAGTGGGGTAAGGATCCCTCCGAATTAGACGCTCAGGTAACTGCTCGCATTCCCGTTCGAACCAATCGCGATGACCGATATTTCACCGATCGCTTCCAAGTAATGCCGAAGCACGGTTACACACGCATGTTTGAAAACATGTTGGACCATCCGAATATCTCACTCGCACTCGGCGTCGATTATCGAGATATAGTAAATGAAACGCAATTTCAGGAATTAATCTACTCAGGCCCTGTTGACGAGTTTTTTGGATTCCGCTTCGGTGAGCTTCCGTATCGATCGCTGCGCTTTCAGCACGAGACCTTAGATACGGAGTACTTACAGCCGGTTGCTGTCATCAATTACCCGAACGATCACGCGTACACTCGCGTAACGGAGTTTAAGCACCTTACAGGCCAAGTAAATCGACGAACAAGCATTGTCTACGAGTATCCAGCCAGTGGAGGGGATCCCTATTACCCAGTTCCCACACCCGAAAACGCTGCGCTCTATAAACGGTACGCCGAGCTTGCCTCATCAATTAAAAGAGTTCATTTCGTCGGCCGGCTAGGCACCTATCGCTATTACAATATGGATCAGGTCGTAGCTCAGGCGCTTACTCTTTGCAAGCAATTGGTTTCAGCCCCGGAATTTCAACTCACCAACTCCGTTGCAGCCGCTACCGTTGGCCAGGGAATAACCGCGATCCCGGCGCTAGGATTGTAGCCGCTGATCGGTTATGGGCGAATTGACGATCATCTCGCCACATCGAGATGACGTTCCCTTCTCGCTTTACCTTTCGCTTTCTCAATGGCGGTCGCTACCGCTAAAGCTGAACGTTGTCACAGTTTTCACAATCAGCGCGTACGCACCGCGAGCAACCACGCTGTCCGGTGATTTTGAAGATGTAAGATCCAGCGTTACGTCGATAAGAAAGAGAGAGGATCGCCGGGTTTTTAGCCTAATCGATAGCACAATCAGAGCAGAAGATCTCGACTTCCTGGATGCGCCATTGAGATTTGGCATCAGCGCCGATGCTGTTTGCAGGTCGCGGGCTCTTCCGATCGAGAGCCGCCCCGATGTCGAAATACTTAGTCGGCGTTTTGGAAGGTATTTCTTCCGAGGCTTGGTCCTCGCTCCACTCGCGTTAGGGGATCACGTCGATCACCTGACCGTGAGGGCGGCTGCCATGAGGACTTCATTTCCCCACAAACTCGGATTCTATGAAGATCTTCCTTATGCTGCGTGGGTTTCCGATGATTCGCTCCGAAAGACCATCTCCGATGCGGAACACAGCACCGCTACGCCGCTGAAAAGCTGCCTCATCCGGCGGAAAGATCATATCTTCCGAAAGCGGGGAATCGTGAGTCGATACCGGTCGCAGATCAGTCGAAATGAGGCAGCTGCGATCGCTCAATTCGGGCATCATTATTACGGCGGCGAACGGATCTGGATACCGAAACACTGTGCTGCTTGGAAGCCTCTCACCCGGAAATCGTATGTCTAAGCCTTTTGAAGGCGCGCTGGTTACAGAGCCTCCCGCCGAAAGATTAGAGGCGTGTGTTACGGTACCCGCGCGAGATGAAGAGGAGCTGTTGCCTTCCGCGTTACGTGCCTTAGCGGAGCAGAAGACAATTACGGGAGACCCGCTTGATCACGAGCGATACGAAGTAATTCTCCTCATCAACAATACTCGTGATCGGTCCCGCCAAGTTGCCGAAAAATTCCAGCATCTATACCCAACACTCCGACTTCACGTCCTTGAGAAACACTTTGATACGTCACATTCACATAACGGATACGCGCGTCGGCTGCTTATGGATGAAGCGTTCCGCAGGCTGGAAATGCGAAGCAGCTCCAACGCAACTATGCTCAGCACGGACGCAGACAGCCAAGTGGCATCGAACTGGATCTCGCAAAATCAGGAGGAGCTTGCAAGCGGCGCACAGGCGGTGGGCGGCCGCGTCGTAATCTCGCCGTGTGAAGAAGCTCTTCTTGACCCTGCCACTCGAGCCATACAAAAATACGATCATCTATACCGGCGATTAGTGGCGTGGCTGGAAGATAGGCTAGATCCGCAGCTCCACGATCCCTGGCCACGCCACCACCAGCATTTTGGTGCGAGTCTAGCGATTACACCACAAACTTATCGGTTTGTCGGTCGCCTACCGCCGCGCCGCTACTTTGAAGATATTGCCTTCTACCAGGCGTTGATTCAACATGATGTTCGACTCCGCCACAGCAATCGAGTTCGGGTTTTCACGTCCCCCCGCCTCACCGGAAGGGCTCGATTCGGTTTATCTAGTGAATTGAAGGATTGGCAGCTTTGCGGGAAAGAGGGACTGCGTGTGCCGGTCGAGAACCGGGAGTTTCTTGAATTTCTATTTACTGCGCGCCGCCAATTTCGCAAATTATGGATGGACTATCGCGATAGTGGTGAGTTGCCTGTCCAACGAGTTCGGAAATTCTCACTGAATACCGGAATGGCCTTCTCTCATGTCGTTGCGGAGCTACGAGCAGCCCGGTATTTCGGAGTGTTGATCGAGCGCACAAATTTCTACGCAATGTGCCGGGACCAGTGGCCTGACCACTTTCGTCTCGCGCCCCTGAACTATGTCGTCCATGAAATGCAAGCGGTTTTCAGGAAGCAGACCCGTGCCGCCGCTCGAGCACATCGAGTCGATACCACTCAGTACGAAAGTGTAGGAGTGAGTGCCACTCGGAACGGCTCAGAAAGTGCTCGTGTACGTCGTCTCCTCGAAGTGGATAGTCCAGTACGGGTGCAAGCCAATGAACTAATAACAAATGCCCCTGCAAGGCAGCATGGGTCGTAACCTGCTCGCCTAGGGATGCCAGATCTTCGGGCTCCAGATAGTATCCAACCTCTGAAAGAACCGTAAGATCGAATACATCGGCCGGGTATTCCTCAGGTATCGACATCACTTGGAATTTTGATTGCGGAAATCCTCGACAGCGCTCTTTGGCTCGCTCCAACGCGGCGTCGGTTAGGTCTACCGAAAGCAGCCTCTTACATCGCGGCGCCAAATTGACCGTAAACACTCCAATCGAACAACCGATCTCGAATGCATTTTGATATTCTTTCCGTGGAAGAGCTCGCAAACTCGCTTCATATTTCTCTATCTCGTACTCGCTCGATTCGTAGTTCCACGGATCGTCATTCTCTTGATAGAGACGGCTGAAATATTCGCGCCCACGAGCGCGGGGGCTTGATTCGGTTCCTCCGGTCATCACTCGTCAACCTGCCATAGCGCCTCGGCAAAAGGCCAAGCGTTGTCCACCCACATTGCAAGCGGCATAAATCCACTCACACGAGCGTAGGAGAGCAGTTCGCTCTGCGTGAATTTATGCGAGAACTCCGTGCAGATTGTCTCACCTGCACTAAATTCAAACGTGGTATCGAGGGCCCCGATGTACGCTACCTGATTGCGGCTCGAGAGCAGATGCATTTCAATCCGCCGTTCTTCCGAATTCCAACGAACCTCGTGGGCGAACGAGCGCAAGTTAAAGTCTGCATCTAGTTCTCGATTAATTCGGGCAAGAACATTGACATTGAAAGCCGCCGTGACTCCCGTCGGGTCGTCATAGGCCGTCATCATAGTATCGATGTCTTTAACGAGATCCGCCCCGAGCAGAAAGAAATCTCCAGGCTGAAGATTTGAACGCAGCCGCTGAAGAAACTCGATAATCCGATGTCTGTCTAAGTTTCCGATCGAGCTGCCAAGAAATAAAAGCAAGAGCGGCTCGTCACCGCTTCTAGACCGGGCGATCTCTTGAAGCCCCTCGATCCAATCAGAGCAAAGCGGCTGTACATCCGAAAGATCACAAAGTTCTCGCTGACACGCCGCGAGCGCTCCGGGTGAAACATCGATCGGCATGTACCGGACGTGGCGCTGAATGCGCGATGCCGCATTCAGGATGTGTCTCGTTTTTTGCCCCGTGCCGCTACCTAACTCCGCAATGATCGAGAGAGGCCCGGTTTTAGACAGGATCTCGTTTGCATGTAAGCGCAGCAGGTTTTCATCTGCTCTTGTCAATCCATATTCGGGGAGCAGTGTGATTGCTTGGAAAAGAACGCTTCCCAGGTCGTCGTAAAAATATCGGGGAGCAATTTTTTTCTGTTTGCCACAAGACAGGCCTTCGTCAACATCTATGGCGAACTGAGAGAGTTGCGATTTAACTGATGCAGACATTCGAGCTTCCTAGTTCTCGACACACCGGAAAGTGCCGTAAACATATGGATAGTCACGCCGGAACCAATTCCGGAACGAGCGCCTGAGCAACCGGGCTGCCGTGCGTGGTGAGCCGCCCTTAATCACGTAATGCTCACCATCGAAGAAGTTCGCCGAATACCCTGGATACGTTTCACGCGGCTTGAATCCCGGAAACGGAGCAAATGTTGTACTCGTCCACTCCCAACCGTTGCCTACGAGCTGGCTCACACCGAATGCGCTGTCACCGTCCGGAGTGGCGTCAACAGGCTCTGGATCCCACCGCTTAAAATTGAAATTGCCAGCTCTATGTGTGGGTGCCATATTGCCCCATGGATATTGGCGGTCTTCGAGAGATGGGTTGCCATATGCGGCACGGTGAAACTGCTCCTCGGAAGGCAAGCGTCTACCAACCCACTTCGCGTATGACTCAGCTTCCAATTGCGTCACGTAGACGGGCCAGTCAAGCGGTAACATTATCTCTTCGAACATGCCGATGTAATGAAATGAACTGCCATGCTCACGCCAGAAGTGCGGCAGGCGTGCCCCATCCTTCACAAACCGCAAGTACTCGCCGTTCGTGATGCTATAGCGTTGTATCCGGAACGCTGGCACGCCGGTTTTCACTTCTTCGTATTCGTTGTCCCAGCCAAATGAGCCGTCATTCGGCCTCCCCAGAATCGCTTCACCTTCTGGAGTCTCACGCCACTCGTTTTCTTTTCCAGGCCGTAAACCCCGGTTCGCCTCAATCGTGTGAGGACCCTTCTTCATCTCGTGCGGAAAATTATGAAACATGTAGGCAAGCGTTTCCAAGTGCATCAGCCGGTGTTCGAGCGCCATATAAACGACGTCTTCAGGAGCGCGCTCCAGATTCTCGTCCACAGATTTCCGGCAGCGCTCTACGTACGCCTTGACTCGCTCGAGCGTCGGCCAATCCGAGGGTTTATCGACGGGAAGATGAGCCGAGTCGGGATCGATACCAGCCTGGAACAAAGCATCCAACTCTGCATCTGGCGATCTTATGCGAAGAGCTTCCCGGCAGATCTGAATGGAATCGAACCCGTCCAAGTGCCCGATGTAAAAGATCACCCGATGCCGTTCAGCTATGGGCCGCTCATAAAGAGCTTCGTGCTTGAGGATCGAAAAGAGGCGATCACTTTCAATTCGTGCGGAATGCAGTTCTTGGATCAGGTTAGCGGTCGCAGCTTCTAATACAGGCATGGTTATAGCTCCTCAGAACAAGGGGAGTTAGTATTGTGACGATGATCACCTAATTTGACGCCGGAATGCCCGTGAAGATGCCAAAGTTTCTGCTTGGGATGACTAGGCAGCCGTATTAAGTACTAAGCGGGCTAGAGCGAGCGCCTGCTCACGGGTCTGGATTTCGCCCTCTAGTTGTGCTGTCTCGACGATTCCTAAAGCGCGCCCGAACTCCGGACCGGGCGCGTAACCGGCTTCTATCAAGTCACGCCCGCTGATAAGTCGCGCAGGTCGCAGTTCATGCTCGCTTAGCTCGGATACTTTGTTTCGAACAAAATCGTACGTCTCTGTGTCCCCATTACTCGCGAGACAATCCAGCCGATGCAGCTCAAGGTGCTCATCAAAGTTTGGCAGCCGCAAGAAGCGCTTCAGCGTACTGGTCCTCATCTGACGCACATCTTTGAACCGCATATGGTTTCCAACCAACGACACAACCCGCCTGATATCTTCGTTAGAAAATTTGAGTTTACAGAGTATGTTTCTCGCCATCGCAGCCCCCGCCTCGGCGTGACCGTCGAAGCGAATACGGTCGGCCACGCGGAAGGTAGCAGGCTTACCAACATCGTGCAGAAGAACCCCCAGGGCCAGCGCCGGCGTGCCATTTCGAAGCTGTTCGAGCATCAGGAGGACATGCGTCCATACGTCGCCTTCAGGGTGAAATTCGGGGGGCTGCTGAACACCCTGGAACGCTTTCACCTCCGGCAAAATGTGAGCCAGAAGACCCGACTTATCGAGCAATTCCAGACCCGCGCGCGCGCCGCCTTCCGTCAGAATACGCATTAATTCATCGCGCACCCGTTCCGGCGAGATCTTGCAAATGGCTGGAGCGTGCCGCTTGATCGCGACCAGCGTTTCGGGCGCAATGGAAAACTTAAGACGAACGGCAAAACGAATCGCGCGCAACATTCGCAAACGGTCTTCACTGAAGCGCTGCTCGGCATCGCCGATGGCACGAATGATCCGCTGATCAAGATCCGCTCTCCCCCGTACATAATCCAGAACTTCGCCGGAAAGCGGGTCTAGCATAAGCCCGTTGATCGTGAAATCGCGCCTTTGCGCGTCCAGAGCCGGATCTGTTTCGAACTGCACTTTATCGGGCCGCCGTCCGTCGAAATAAACGCCATCGCTTCTGAAGGTGGCTACTTCGACATAGACTTTATCCGCAGCGCCAACAAGAATTACGCCGAATTGAGCTCCAACGAGTTCCGAGTGGGGAAAGTAGGAAAGGATCTCCTCGGGGGTGGCGTCGGTGCCGATGTCGTAGTCCTTCGGGACGACACCAAGCAGCCGGTCGCGCACGCACCCGCCGACGAAGTATGCTTTGTGTCCACGGGCACGAAGATCACGGACGATTCCGACCGCTAATGTTTCGCGCGCAAGGCTGAGAGAAGTATCCAAGCAGAGAAACGCCCAACCTCAGGCGTTCTCACCACTAGTATCGACCTTCGCCTTCTCCGGATTCTCGACGCTCACGCTTCCGTTTCCGGCTGCCATAGCGGCTTCGGCTTCTGCCTTCTTGAGTTCCTTCTTTGAAGGAGGTGCTTGTTCATGACGATAGTCATGATCGTGATAGCATGTCCGGCAGCGGACCTTGGCGGCTTCGCCATTCACCAGAGAAACTATCGAGTGGTTTGTGATCCTGCGGCACTTGATGCAGTGATCGTCAATGATGTCTCCAAGCCGCTGTTCAGACATACTAGAGCCCGACTAAGCGGAGTATATCAGGTCCGGGACGGGGCGAGCGTTTCGAAGTCCATTTAAGCCGCGCAGGAGGTCTAGATGGGGCGAATCGATTTGTTAGACTGAAGCTCTTGAGGCACCGGCCAGGTAGCTCAGTCGGTAGAGCGCAGCCCTGAAAAGGCTGGCGTCGGCGGTTCGATTCCGTCCCTGGCCACCATTCATAACTCCGTACCGTGCAAAGGGTTTGGGCCTTCCTCCCAGTGATCTACTTCGCTGCAAAATGGCTCACCGGAGTCCACATGGAGTCCAGAGTTCTGACTGACTGTAGACAAAGCCCCGCAAGAGTGGGGCGTGGTAGCCATGGTACCCATTGAAAACTGTTTTGTTGTCTCCTCAATCGCGAGACAAAAATTTGTTTCCTTATATAGAGGCACCAAATGATATAGAGGCACCAAATGACTCCCCAGCGGCCGTACCACGCGGTATTCAGTTCAGTGCCTTTCTCGCGTTGAGCGTCTTCATGAAATTCGAGCGCACGCGGGCTCACGCCTCCTTGGGATCTCTCTCCACCGCCTTGCAGCTTTCGGTAATTCCTTGCGCGCCGTGAGAGAATACGCAGACATGACTGAACGTGCTTCAGACCGACTGAACGGCTAAGGGTGCGCGAATGCCTGGAAGTTCGCGAAGAGAGTTTTTCGAGAATGCTGCGTTCGGTGTCCTATGCGCCGGCGCGTTGAAGCTTAGCGGCGATCCACTTGGGTTGCCGATTGGATGTCAGACGTATCCCGTGAGAGCCATGATCGGCCGTGATTTTCCAGGTACGATCAAGCAGCTTGCCGACGCCGGATTTCAGGCTGTTGAGCTGTGCTCGCCAGTGGGCTACGCCGATTCTGGTTTCACCAGCCTCGCCAAGTACAAAGGCTCGGAGCTGCGCAAAATCCTGAGCGATCTCGGCGTCACATGTGAAAGCTCTCACTTCTCGATGGCGGAGCTCAGGCAGAATCTCTCGGACAGAATCACCTGGGCGAAGGACCTTGGGCTAACACAGATGATGGTGCCAAGCCTTGAGGGGCCGCGGCATCCGACCATGGACGACGTGAAGCGCGCTGCGGAAGAATACAACAAAATCGCCGAGCAGTCCGCTCGCGCGGGCATTCAGCAGGGCCTTCACAATGAGGATTTCGAGCTCTCAACGGTCAATGGCAAACGCACCTATGACGTATTGTTCGACCTCCTCGATCCGAAGCTGGTCAAGTTCCAGTTCCAGATCTCAACGATCAGTCGCGGCTACCAAGCCTTGGACTATTTCACGAGATACCCTGGACGGTTCATCTCGATGCACGTGCAAGGCTGGTCGGAAAAAATTAGGCAAATCGTTCCCGTCGGACAAGGCACTCTCAACTGGAAGGAAATCTTTACAGCCGCTAAAACAGGTGGAATAAAGAATTACTTCGTGGAGATGGATCTCGACAAGATGAGGGCCAGCGTGCCCTATCTTCGGAATCTCCAGGTCTAATGAAAACGGTTCGGTTTTAGCAGCGCTCGTTCCAAGGCTGCGAGCCCTGAACCCTCGAGAAGCCTCGGTGTCAACACAAATCAGCCTTTCTCTTTCGCTTTCAGCCGGTCTTCATTTTCCGAGACGAAGGCTTTAATGTCGTCGCTCATAGAGAGTAGCTTTTGCCACTGTTCCTTGTACAGTGTGACGGGGAATCTACCCAGTCCGTACACCGAGACGGCCCCTTTTTGACTGACTTTCATCGAAACAGAACTAGTCCGCCTCCGCTCCTTCAATGCTTGATTTTCTGCTTTTAGTCTTTCAAGTTCTGCTTTTAGATCTTCATCGGGCATTGGTCACTCCAGTATTGCAACAATCGTTCAATATCCGATGGAAGATATTGATGCCAGCTTATCTTTCACCATGCTGAAAAGGTTCGGATGAACATTCAGACCGCAACGAATGCTGCCGCGACGCCATTCCTCGTTGAGCGATTGCAGCTCCTTTCGAATCACCGATCAAACCATCTTTTACGATCACCAAACCAGCGCGGCTTATTGTCCAACCGATGGAACGGATCAACCGAGCGCTCGTTGCGATTGAAGTCCTGTCTGGCGGGTTGCGGAGTCGAACTCGCGACCTGCGGCTGTGGAGGCGCCTGAGCAGTAATCCCCATTTGCTTTTCGAGCTCCGTCCAGTGTTGCTCTTGAAATCGATCCATTCCAAACTGTGAGGCGGCCGCGCGCGCATAGACTCGGGTGTCCAATGCCTCGTTGCGCTCCCGAGCTTTTTGCCATTCGGACTTGCGGTAGCCCTTCACAATCCTGGTGATCAACTGCTCGGCGGTCAATTGTCGAAAGAACTCTTCGCCCAACTGCGGAAAGTGGCAATAGCCAGGAGGAAACGGTTCGCCGCGTTCGACGGTCGGCATATCGAGCTTCAGCCAGCCGTAGAGCTCGCTTTTGAGCGCCGACACGTTCACGGGCCACACTTTCGCTGCGCGCCGTGCCTTTTTCCCGGCTGAGGTAATGTCAACCGGGGTCGGCAAACCAATGATCGCAACACCGTGATCCGCACCCTTCACGGCTATAACTCGGCTTGCATCCTGCGAACGAGGCAAGGACCAGCCCATGTCGGACAAGAGCGTCTGGCATGCCTGCACAGAAGCGGCGCGACACGCGGGCATTGCCAAGCGCGTTACGCCGCACACTCTCCGACATAGCTGGGCGACCCACTTGCTGGAAGCAGGCACAGACCTGCGAACGATTCTTCACCTTTCTCAGCGGCATCTGCATGCGGTTGCCAATCGTGGAGACCATTGCGGCCGTTGACGCTAAGCGGGTTGCCTTCTTCGGCGCTGAAGAATGTAAAGGTGTAATCGTCATCAGCTCCGTGGTCACCCCAGCTAGCCCGCCCTTCAACAGTCACCGGGAACCAGTTGACGTGCCCGACGAAACTGCCAGTCCCAAGTGTTGGGTTATAGTTCTTTCTCATAAAACACAACCGCGCATTTGCGCCATCCGGCAAATCCACGCTGTTTAAGTCGGCCTGGTCCGTACAGTCCGGAAAATTCGGGACCAGTGTAGGCTGTGGGATGCCGAGCACGGTGGGCCGCTCGCTGAATTCATGGCACGACGAAGTGCTGGGCGTCTGCCCGTGATTTCCTGGCAGTTGCTGCCAGGACCAGTGAGGGTTATATGGCAACCCGTTGGGGTCTACCGAGCTTGCTAGCACGTCAAAATTGAAGCGACTCCCAGGCTGGTCCGGCTTTACACCGCGGTAGATGGTGATGGTCACATGTGCCGGACCGCCATCATTAAGGCCATCGATCTTGCACTGGTCGTCGTTCCCATCGTCATGGCTGTAGTAGCCGTTGTCCGAGTAGCCGTCGTCTTCGTACCCCAGATGAAGCACGAGCTGTGAGGGCGGCACACCAACACCCGTCACCTCCTGCAACCTCCCGATCACGGTTTGAATTCTGACGAGCCCGCTGCCGGCAGGTTTCGCCGTCGGGATGCGAATCAGTCCGTGGTACTTGGTATTAATACCATCGCCGGTGGGGTTCACATAGCGTTTCCATGTCGGGCCTACACCACCAGTTTGTACACATCCGTCGGCCCTTACTTCGACGATATCGCCGGGCGCGAACTGAACGCTTGGATACTCGGTCTCGTGCTGGGTCACGATTGGCTGGTCGATGGTGCAGTTGAATCTCCCAGTTCCAGCCCGGCTACCGCATCGCGGATCCAGTAACGGTGGAGGGGGCTTGATAGGGCGGCACTTCTGCTGGCATTGGGCGATGCACTGCGCGCGCTCTCTGGCTTTAAGCTCGACGCACGGCGAATCCGGCGCTTTGCACTCTGCCAGGCAAGAATCCTGGGCGTAGAGGAAACCACCAAAAGGGATGAGGAGAATCAGCGTCACATTCAGGCTTCTCCGCCGGACCCTCGCCCATGATAAACAGGAGACAAAAACGGTGCGTGAACATTTCATAAGGGTGTACCGTCCAAGTTTGGAACCCACGGTTCGGCAGGAGGATGCGAATGGGCCGAGGAGTTGAGTCGCTTGCCTGCGGCACTAGTCTTCATCAGCATTCGTTGTGGCTCGCAGTCAGGCCTCTCTTTTTAAGAGACAATCAGTATATACCTGAATACCTGAACCGGGTTGGCGGCTCTGTTCATCGGGTCGAGTATAGAACAGAACGTGCTGTTTGTTCCAAATGCGATCCGTGCGCACGCACCTTTGACGCAAGCGCCTAATCGGGCAAAATTATGAGCGGACTCCCGGAGGCTGCCGAGAATCGAAATGAGATGTCGCCTTTGTCAGCGAATCCGATCCACTTGGCCGGGAACTCGCCAACGCGTTCCGGTGGCTTCTCCGCCGGGCACGAGGCAATCCAGGTGAAGCGATGCGCTTTTACGGCGCGGTGGCTTGCCAGTGCGACCGATCGTTCATGGACAACAAGAGCCGGTCGGCCTTCATCTTGTGGATTGATTGGAAGGCGGGAGACCGATTGCTGCCATCGTTAAAAGGTCGGCAAAGATCAACGATGGCCGAGAGCGAGCGGCCCGAAGGGGGGCGGGAACAATCTTCGATACGAGTCAACCTCAAGAGGCCCGAGGGGGAGGGTTGATGCAATCTGAGGGTACGTAATCTGCCACAGAAGCGCGATCCACGTACTGGTTCGCGATACCATCGAGCATCCACGCACAAAGAACTCTTCCTCAAAAGCGGGCGCAGTGCCAGTTGTGTTAATGGCGGTTACAGGATCGCCATTGTTTGCGAACGCCGAGGTATGAGTATATGAACACAGATACTTAAAGTGGCGATACGCCTCGTCTAGGATGTCAAGACCGGTATTCTCGCGGAACCGTGTCACTGATGGCTGAGCGCCAATGAATGGCCTCATTTCTCCCCAATTCGGCGTCTGCCGGCGACCCGCGTCCCAATCTGAAAAGAAACGATTGTAACTGCCGGAAGCTGGATCGGTATTCTCTCGGATTTGGAAATAGAGGGAGGCAACCGCTATATCAAAGGCATTTCGCAAAGAAGAGGCTGATGCTTTGTAGAAGCCAGAAGCGAGTAGCCAAATGGCGCTGCAAAGGTCGGCCGCCGTCTCGGAAAATGCCCAATTCAAGATTTCATCGTCGGTATCAACAGTTGGATCCTCAATCCTTTCATAGCCACGGACAGAACTCTCAAGATCAGAAACGCTCTCGGCGAGTACATTCAGTTGATGAAGCCGGGAGGGATCTTTGACCGTCGCCCGATAGCACGACGCACAATGCCCGAGCAGATCCCTGCACATCTCTGAGGTGGCAATCGCATATGGGGCCATCGCCAGATTGTACTTCGCTTGAGCTCACGAGCAGAACCCAATGAAAGTCGAGGCCCACCGAACTATCGCACGATTCAGTGGCGGAAGACGACGCTCACCTCTGAACTGCTTTATGTTTCTGGGCCACAAGGACGTGTAGTCGTAAGTCTTGATCGGAAATGTCGCGGCGCAGGAATGCCGAGACGAAGCGATAGTTTGGATCGCCGGACATTTTCGATAAGGAGACTTGAAGGAAGGCGCTGGGGTTGCGGGGGGCGCGGCCTATGGAGATAGAAGCCTATTCGACGCTCATAGGTCTCGGGGAAGAATGCCGCTGAGCGTTCGCACAGCACGGGAGCGGAGGCTCTGAGGTGTGTGAGGATTAAAATCAACAGGGTGAATGTGCGCCGAAAGCTCTTCTGCGTGCACCAGAACA
>JBPCLH010000159.1:0-12697 GCA_051003475.1 Bryobacteraceae bacterium | reverse complement strand
TCAGCGAGTGTTCGGAGCGACGATCTTCTTCGGCACGGACACGCAGAGCGGAATCGCGACCGTGATGCATCATGCCCGCTTCAACTTCATGCGTGAGGCGCGGATGTGGTACTCCCGTGATCCGAATCAGACTCTGTTATCGGGTGGCTTCGAGAACGAGATCGTCTTGAGCGACGAGTTCTTCCGCGAGGTGACCACGCACTCGATTCCGACTGATCTGGAAGCAGCGAAGGCTCTCTCTTCATCGCCTGCAGCCCTCGACCTATTTATGTGGCTTTCCTATCGCTGCTTCACTGCCAAGGGATCTGAGCGGATACCGATCTTCGGTGATTTCGGTTTGGCGAGCCAACTCGGAAGTGCGGACTATGCCCGGCCGCGCAAGTTCCGGGAACGAATCGAGCGCTGGTTGGATCTTGTTCGGGTGCTGTGGCCGAGTTGCCCGGCTCGAATCACCGCAGATGGCGATTACATGCTGATTCAACCTGCCATCGCACTGACGGCCAAGGGAGCCTGAATGTCGTCACTTTCATTTGGACCCAACTCTGTTTCCCGGCGACGCATTCCGCTTGCCGAGATCGACGCGGCGGTGTCTGCGCGCCTGGGTCCGACGCGCGGAATCGGCAATTCTCAACCGGCTTGTTTCAATCGACAGGTTGCAATGTATCTGGCGAGTCATGTGGGCCGCTGGAGTACAAAAATAATTGGGCGCTTCTATGGCGGCCGCGATCACTCGACTGTTTGCTACGGTATTCAGAAGGTCGAATCACTGCGCGAGAGTAACCCGGAGTTTGACTCGCTTCTGTCGGAGTTGAAATACGAACTGACCAGCGTCACTGCGGCAAGCGCTGACACCGAAAATACAGTGAGCGGTTCGCCGGTCAACTTGCGTGGAGCAGAAATAGAGGAACTGGCGGAACGAATCGTTACTTTGGTCTTCCAAAGGCTAAACGAGAAATATGGAC
Organism: Bryobacteraceae bacterium; assembly: GCA_051003475.1. Taxonomy (GTDB): domain Bacteria; phylum Acidobacteriota; class Terriglobia; order Bryobacterales; family Bryobacteraceae; genus Bog-105. Next base: position 11,735 of record JBPCLH010000159.1, on the reverse strand, counting down.
GTGCACAAGAACACAACTCCCACGATACGGCTTGACTTCTTCACTGTTTCGGGCGCAATCACGATGCTTTACGAGGAAGCAGTGGAATGAGATGAGCAGCTTCCCTGCCCGATCTGCGAGGCTGTGCAACAAACGGTGAAGGGAAAGTACACTGGTGTTGTAGTGGCGCACACTTCAACCAGTCCCGCACCGTATGCAGAGCTTTTGCGGAAGGTATTTGATTTGACGGGTCGGGGATTGTCGACGCCCCTAGCCGAAAGTATTCTGTCGCTGGCTTTCCCGGAGAGTGATGCGAGGCGCGCGGCGGAACTCAATGAGAAGGCCAATGACGGCTCACTCACGGAGGCCGAGCGGGATGAACTCCAGGTATATGCGAACGTCGCCGATCTCCTTGCCTATTGGCAAGCAAAAGCTAGGCAGGCATTGGAGCATACCTCGTGACCGATATTTCGGCCGAGGTTCGCAGGCGAGCCGGTCATCGTTGCGAATACTGCTTGATTCCACAAGCTGCCTTTCGGCGGCCGTTTCACATCGAGCACATCATTGCCAAACAGCACGGCGGGCCCACGCAACTTGACAATCTGGCCTTGGCTTGCTGGCAGTGCAATCTGAAGAAAGGTCCCAACCTGACCGGCTTAGATCCCGAGACAGGCGACATCGTGCGACTCTTTCACCCGCGGACAGATAACTGGGCGGATCATTTCACCCTTCGAAAGTTGAGCGGCAAACCCGGCCGCATCGAGATTGTGGGCTGACGCCGGTCGGACGCGCGACGGCCCGTCTGCTGGAACTAATGAAGAGTTTCGGCAGGTGCTCCGATACGAGACTTTCGCAGCGCGGCTGGCTTCCTTCTCGGGGTAGGTCCTGAGGGAAAATTCGGCTCACGTTATAGGTAGCCGCCGCGTGCGCTGCGGAATCGAGTTGTTGCAGGGCACATGTCTCTTCGCGCCGGATGTTCCCAGCTAGGAAACATCGAAAACCTCAGCTAGAGCTGAACTACGGTTTTTGGGAAGCTGGTTACCGACTTGCGCGTTTAACAGGATCTTGAACTCGTGTCCGAGTAGCGCGTTTTTCGCGATTTTGACGCACGGCGCGCGGGTGACATTTCCCACAAGCGGACCTTGACTTCCCAGAAGCCCGTTTCTGGACCGTCATCCACCACAAGCACTCGTAAGAAGAAATAACGCGTGTTTTGGCCAAAGAAATATTCAGCTGCGGAGGCCGAACTTGCATCAACAATAACTCGCTGACAACTAATCGGGACGGCTGCTCGTGCGACAATACCGATCGCCATCCACCCGGCAACGTGTAAACCCGGTACGACGAACCACGACGGCATTAAAGTGACCACCGTTTCGGAGAAGACGCCCTCGCTGCTTATAACCAAGAGAAAGAATGACAATGCCCTAAGAGGGATACAAACATCCCAGCCATGCCCTTAGTGGCACTCGAAGAGGTCCATCGAATTCCTTATCGTCGCCTTTTGAAGATCCGGCGCGACCGAGAATGCTTCCTCGAGGTACGGACATGAACTCGATGCCGGTTCTCCCGTTCGGTACAGGCTCATGGCGAGGTGATAGGAAGCGTTCGAGAGATCAAACCCGTGACGCTTCGGGTTGCGCTCCCAGAGCCGCTTGCTGACCGAGTACTCCTCCTGTGCAATCTCCAGCGTTTCGGGATGCAGGTCCTGCTCGGAGTACCACTGCCACATGTCGTCCAAGAGATCGGCAAGACTTGGTTCATAGGCTTCGGGCATCTGCTTCGCGAGCCGCCGCACTTGCTGGAGCGTATGCTGGTACACTCGCTCGCTTTCGTCCGGCTGCTGCTCTGTGAAGAGACGCGCATAGTGTTCAGCCGTACGAGACCAGAAGATCTCACCGGCGCCTGGATCGGTTCGGGCAATCTTTTCGTAGATGTCCAATGCCTGGCGCAGGAGCTTTTCGGCGTCCTGGCGTTTGCCCATATCGAGGTACACTGACGCGAGACTATCAAGGTCCTCGGCAACCATGACGCGGTAAGCTCTGGGGTACTTCAGCGCCAGCCTCTCGTGAAGCGCTAGTTCCTGGTTGTAGGTCTTCAGCGCGGCGTCCAACTGTCTGTCGAAGCGGTACTCGTGCGATGCGATGCTATCGAGTATGGCCGCCAGCAGCCTTGTACGATCATCCTCGTTGTTCGGGTGCGCATCGTGCAAAGTTGCCTTGGCTTGCTCGAGCAAGCGTTTCGATTCAGAGTTGATATTCGGTCCCTCGGTCGTTACGCTGAGGGCCAGAAGCACCCTTGCTCGGAAGAGCGGGTCCGCATCGGGGTGCTCCGGTTCAGAAAATTTCTGCAGTATTTCCCTGTACAAAGACCGTGCAGCGGCAGTTTCGCGGGCGCTTAGTAACTTGCTGGCATAGGCGAGGCAATACATCTTGTAAGCATCTAAAGAACACGCGTCTTTTGCAGCGGCGATCGCCCCGTCAGAATCTTCCAGATCCAGCATCGCAGAACGAACGTACTGCAAAGCCGCCCGAGCGCTGGGCGGGCCTGCTTGCAAGTCGATTAGAAGGGTATCCGCAACCCGCAATGCTCCGCGATGATCTCCTGTTCTGAGCAGCCGGGTCAAGCGGTCTACCTGCTGAGGATCGGCGTTTGCCGATTGCAAGGAGGATGCGACGTGAGAGCAGGCGACTCTCGTGGAAAAGCGGTTATGAAAACTGCAGAGATCGTTCGCGTAATCTGCAGAAGCCTTTCCTGATTGTGGGATGGCAGCAGTGGCTAGCGTTAGAAACACCAAGGCGGCTAACATGAGCATCCTTTTCTGCGATGGGAACTGGTTAAGGAAGCGCGGGACAAACCTTCTCGTAAGGCTCGACCCCAATGTAAGTCGTCCATTCCTTAGTGGTCAAATTGCGAGTTAGAAGCGAGCAGGAACGGGCGATCAGATCATCCGGATCGAGCGGATGTGTCACGATGCGGCTCACGTTCTCGGTAACGATCAGGCTTTTGCCATCCGCGCTAAAGCGCAGTCCATGAATAGGGCCTTGATGATGAATCCTGAGCAGTTCCTTACCGGAATCGACATCAAGCAAACGGACAGAGTGGTCCGTTAGCGCCGCTGCAAGCATCCGGCTGTCCGGGCTAAATGCGATAGCACTGTTGAACATAATGGCATTCTGGAAGCTCCTCCCAAGGGAGGTAAAGGCTGCCATGGTGCCCGTATCTATACGTCGGATCTGCCGTTTCGAAGCGAGGTCATAGATTCTCACGCGGTCTTGCGCTACGGCTAGCAATTTCCCTTTCGGGTCAAGCGCTACCGCGGAGACAGCACCTCCGTATCCTGCACGAAACACTTCTTTTCCCGTTTTCGTGTCGAATACCTGGGCGTGGCGGTCTCCGTTACCCGTTGCTACGTAGGCTCCGTCGGCGCTCAGTGCCGGCCCAGCCTGAACCGCGGCGTTCCGCGAATATACCAATTCTTGCACCTGCGCGACCTTACGTCCCGTAGGAAGCTCAAACACTGTCGCCCGCGCCTGTCCATCAGCTACGGCGATATATCGTTCGTCAGGACTGAAGTTCGACCATAGGAACGAGCTGCCGACGTCGGCGCGCCAGAGTTCCCGATGCCGCGGCAATTACCAATGCGGCGACCATCATGCGCCGTCTTCGTGCCTGTGTTTCCCGCGCTTTGCGGCTCCGTTCCAAAAACTCGATGGCTGACTCAAAAGCAGGATGGTAGCGATCGGCCCAAGCCTGGTTCGGCCGGGATCTCTCTTTCCAATCCAAGGCGAGCCGAAGCTCAGGATCACGCCACAATGAGCCCGCCCCTTCGTTGAAGCGCAGAGCAGCCTCGGCCAGCCGACGGTATGTGGCCGCGGATTGGGCTTCCGCGTCAACCCAGTCGCGCAGCCGGTCCCAGAGCCGAATCAGACTTTCATGCGAGATGTCGATTATAGAAGTGGCGCGGATTGGCTCAGGGAAGGAAGGTACAACAAAAGTTCTTCCCTGCGAGCGAAAAGCGTTTATCACCCCCACCACATCCTGCTCCGGTTGGTCGGTGATGGCGCAGATTTCCGAAAGTGTTGCAGGCCGCCGCATCTCACGACCTTCAACATCCTTCTCGCACAAAGCCTGAAACATCTGTTGGGCTAGCGCCTGGTGAGCCGGCGAGAGTGACAGAAATGCCTCATCGGCATGCAGCGAGAGCGCGTGAGCCATTGTCCCGATGCGCTCGTAGTCGTCGATGTCTATAGGCTCATTTGAGCTGTTCGATTCATGCCAACAACTCCAGGCGCGCATCAGGGCGTGTTGCAGAACGGGCAGTTGGTCGGGATTGTCCCCTACGTCGTTTAGTAGCCGTTGTACCAGTCGCGCTGTGATCGCCGCGGCACCGACCGCGATCGGCCCTTCTATAGCGGTCCGGCGTTCGTCGCGAGTCATCCGCGGGATGAGATATTGTCCGTCATTGATAGCTTCCGGCAGGCCTGGAAACTGAGGGCAATCGCCCAGGAAATCCGACCGCATCGTCAGCACGATGAAGATGCCCGTTTCCGGAGCCGCCGCGGCCTGGAGCAGGAGCTTTACGAAGGCAGCGGTATTCTCGTGTAACTCTGCATCGGAGGCGCGATTGCGCCGGAACCGGAAGATTTCCTCGAATTGGTCAACGATGACGAGGAGGTTATCTGAAGAGGAAATGGCGGCCTCGCGTGCTGCAGCAATCAACCCCAGGCTGCTGCGCCGGAGCGTTGTTTCGACCAGCACTTCCCGCGTTTCCGCATCGGCGCCTGCTAGTGCGGCACTGTAGAACCGTGCCATGCTTCGTGCGAGAGACTGAATCGGATCCAGTCCGGGACGCAGCAGCGCGATCTTCCACCCGGAACCCGCGCTGGCGAGGTACCCAGCCTCAAGCGAAGGGACCAGACCGGCTCGCACCAGCGAGGACTTGCCACTTCCGGAAGTGCCGACCACGGCGACAAAATGCGATCGCTCCAACTTTCGGAGCAGTTCGTCAACGTGAGCCTCTCTCCCAAAGAAAAGGTGGGCTTCGGACGCCTCAAACGATCGCAGTCCAGGAAAGGGATTGATGACTGACGGAAGCGCGGCAATCACATCGTTACTCCGGTGCGGTGTCTGATGTCGGAGATCAAGGATCTGAAGGCTGTGGCATCGAAGCCTTCGAAGCTCCTGATCACAGCTGCCTGCTTCGTCTGAAACTCCATCTTCCCGGGGGTCGCGGGAACAGACAGATGGACAACCTGAACAGGCATTCGATTCGATCCGCGAATCGCTCGCAACTGCAGCAGATCGCGCATCTTCGCTCGAAACCACGGCTCGCCGGCTCGTCCCCAGTGAATCAATATCGCGTCGGCGATTCTCAAGCTCTCAGTGTGGTCCTCGCGGATCTCAGTGGGGTCGCCCTCCGCAAGCGGCAGGATCACTTCAAAGCCGGCCTCGAACAAATGGTTCCTGATCGGCTCGATCTCGGAGCGGTCCTGCTTGTCGCAAACGACATAGATGTGCGCGGGCAGGTCCGGCTGCGGTTCGGGACCGTTCTTCGGCTGGGTCCGAAGCTGTCCGAATAGATATGTCTTCAAGTCTTCGAACGTCGTCTCAATCAGTTCTGCGTTTTTCAGCAAACCGGAGTCTGCCCGCAGGTCGCGAACGAATTTGGCCTGCTCTTCCTCCTTGACAGCGAGATCTTTCGGGATCCAAAACAGCGCACGCGCGGACGGGCCGTTGTCCACGGCCGCAAGGTCCTTTTGCAGGTGAATGAGTGAGCGGCTCTCACCTTCGGGAATCACCCCGTAACGCGCTCCGATGCAATGAACCGAAAGACGGGCCTGGCGGAGTCCGTCCCGGAGAGCGGGAAGAAGTTCAGCCGAGTCAAGCGGCAATGGTGTGTTTGGGATGGGATTGTAGCCGTGAGCTGCGAGGTCGCGAATCAGGCTGTTCCGCTGTTCCTTGAGGTCCGATGTAGTCTCCGCAACGTACACTATCTTGCCCGGCTCGCATCCGGCTTGCGGTCGGTCGTGAGGTACGAAAACAGGTTTGCTATATCTTGGGCGACATCGTCCAGCGTCCTCCAGTATGAACTTCGTGCTTCAGGACTGGGATCGAGGAAGAACTCCCGTATTCTCGCTGTGTTCGGATCAATCCCATAGAACTCGTACCCGAGGACCGAACGCAAGAGGGTCGCCTGTCTTTGGAGGGGTACGGGTGTCTTCAGGACTTTCACTATCCGGAAACGGTCTCCACCGGAGGTTGGCCGGCGCTGTTCGACGGCTTGGACGAATGTTTCGAGTTCTTTCGAGCACCACTCGGACTGCACATACGCGGGCGACAGAATCGACACCAGTACGGCCGAGTCGCTGAGCTTTCGTTCAATCTCGCTTGAGAAGACATCAACGCCCCTCAGTTTCGGATCGCGCCATACGTCCACGCCTCGTCCCAGCAGTATCTTGATGCGGATCTCCAGATTCTTATGGAACTCAGAAACCCACCGTTTCTGCTCCTCCCCGAATGGTTGATCGTCGATATGGCTGTAACTGATGAAAACGTCGGACTGAAAACCTGGTAAGTACGGCATAGGAACTCCGGGCTGGACGCGATACGAAAGCCTATTCTGATCAGCACCTCGTATACCAAGTTCCGTTTCGGCTGATCGCACCAGCATACGCCAACCTTTTGGCTCTGGGGAGGCCGGTTCATGGCGGTAGTAAAGCGTCGGACCGTTTGGAACTGTCGCTGCCGGATCTCTACTTCTAACACATCAGTTAACGGCGGACAGACCGGTTAACAAACCACTACTAACCATCGCGCTTGGCCGAGATGTTTACCTCTTTTAGATTTCGCATGCCGAGCCAGAAGTCGGCTTCTGACAAATGCCCCTGATCGGACCTGTTTGAAATGTGACAAAATGCTTCGACAGACCCAATGCCTACTCGCCCTGTACTTCTATATCCGGAACGGTGGGGAAACCTACGCTCGCGCTATGAAGTAGTCAAGCCGCGTAAATTGCTTGCGCTGGATGGTGGTGGCATTCGTGGTCTCATTTCTCTTGGAATTCTCAAACGGCTCGAAGAGTCCCTCGCAGCACTCAGCGGCCGCGCCAGCGCTTTCCGCCTCTGCGACTTCTTCGACTACATCGCCGGAACCAGCACTGGTGCCGTCATCGCCGCCGGTCTTGCCCGCGGCATGTCCGTCAACGATTTGATGGACTTCTACAGGGAGTCCGGCCGCGACATGTTTGAGAAATCGCGGCTCGATAAGCGCATCGTCAGCTTCTACACTGCCGATCCGCTGCGCAAACAATTGCAGCGAGTTTTCAACGCTAACGAAGACGGCACGTACGATCCCAACGCTCCTGACAAGGATCTCTCGCCCGACAATCTCCGTTGTTTGCTGCTCGTCGTGACGCGAAACGTTACCACCGACTCACCCTGGCCCATCTCGTCCAATCCGGACGCCCGCTACAATGACCCAACGCCCCGCGACTGCAACTTACGTATTCCCCTCTGGCAGCTCGTGCGCGCCAGCACCGCTGCTCCTATCTACTTTCCCCCCGAAATCCTCAAATGGGATCCTACCGATGCTCTGAAGACGTTCACGTTCGTCGACGGCGGCATGACTCCCTACAACAACCCGGCCTTCCTGCTCTACCGGATGGCTACGCATCCGCTCTACCGTCTTGAATGGCAGGCGGGCGAAAAGAATCTGCTGGTCGTCTCTGTGGGAACCGGAATGGCTGACGACCCCAGCTTCAACACCAACATCAATATCGCGGCCAATCTCGCCGGCGTTCCCAGTACGCTCATGCGCGGTATTCAGATCGAACAGGATGTCAATTGCCGCATTGTCGGCCGCTGCAGCTACGGCGATTTCATCGACCGTGAACTTCGTGATCTCACCTGCCGCGAGGCCGGCATCGACGCCTCCGCCAATGAGTGGCGCGAAGCGCCGCACATTCCGCTTGATCGAGACCTCGGTCGCGCCTTCCTCTATGCCCGGTATAACGCCGATCTCTCGGCCGAAGGTCTCAACGCGCTCGGCTGTGACAACATGGACCCCGGAAAAGTGCAGAAGCTCGACGCCGTTGACCAAATCGACAACCTGGTCCAGATCGGCCTCAGCGCCGGCAAAAAGATCAAGCTTGAACACCTCGGTTCATTCTCGGAAAGGGCAGCGATCGCATGAGAGCCTTCATCATCCGCCCCTTCGGTACTCGAAAAGGCATCGATTTCAACGCCGTTGAGGACAAACTCGTCGGGCCAGCGCTGCAAAACGTCGGAGCGGAGGGCAGAACTACCGGCGAAATCCTCGAGGCAGGCAATATCCGCATTGACATGTTTCAGCAACTCCTCGTTGCCGATCTCGTCGTCGCTGACATCACCACCAACAATCCGAACGCGTTCTACGAACTCGGCATCCGTCATGCGCTCCAGGAGAAGCGAACCTTTCTCGTCCGTGCCAAGCTTCCGTCTCCACAGACCGTTCCGGAAGCCAAGGAAGCCGACGTTCCATTCGACCTCAAGACCGATCGCTACTTCGAATACGATCCGGTCAATCCCGCTACCTCCCTTGAGAATCTAACGGAAGCACTTCGCAAAACCGTGGCTAGTAATCGCCAGGACAGCCCCGTCTTCCTCTCGCTACCAAACCTCAAGTCGCAGTCGAAGGAAAGCTTCATCCCGGTTCCCCTCGGTTTCGGCGAAGACGTGCAGCGCGCAGAGAAAGACAAGGATGCCCGCAAACTAACTCTGCTCGGTCTCGAGACTGACGGTTTTCCATGGGAATCTACCGGCCTCCGCAACGTCGGCCGCGCCCAGCTTCTCCTCAAACGCTACGGTGCGGCCAAAACTGCATGGGAGAGCCTGCGCGAGCTCGACGACTACGACCTGGAAGCGAACACCGCGCTCGGCAACATATATCAGCGCCTCGATGATCTCACCAGTTCCAATCAAGCTCTTGATCGCGCTCTGAAAGCCGCCACGTCGCCGGCGGACTTAGCCGAAATACACGGGCAGTTGGGGCGCAATAAAAAAGACCTCTGGACGCGTTCCTGGTCAACCGCTGCTTCCGGTGAGGAGAAAGCCCGGAACGCGCTCGATTCGCCGCTGCTAATGGAAGCCTACGAGCAGTATCTCGATGCTTACCGCCTGGATCTTAACGCCTATTACCCGGGCCTGAACGCGCTCTTCCTCGCCGCCATCATTCTCGAATTGGCAACCAGCTATCCCGACCTATGGAGCGCGCCATTCGCGGACGATGTCAGTGCGAACGTCAAACTGGCGGAGATCAAGCGGAAGCGTGACCAAATAGCACAGGCGCTACAGCTCCGCTTCGATAACGCGGACGCGCCTGTGCCGGAAGGCGCCAAGCAGGATATGTGGCTGCTCAGCAGTGCCGGCGATCTGAACCTGCTAACTCAGCCCCCTAATACGCGGCGCGCCAGCTATTTCTACAAAAAGGCCGCCGCCGTGGGCGGCGACTTCGTGCTCGATTCCGTGCGCAGACAGCTTGCGATGCTCACACAGATCAGCGTGCTCAACGCGCAAATCGAGGAAGTACTCAAGGCCTTTCCGCCCGAAGCCGCACCCGCCACGAACCAGCGCATTGATCGCGTTCTGCTATTCACCGGCCACCGTATTGATTCGGCCAATCGCGCTAAGCCGCGCTTTCCTGCCGATAAAGAAACCGTTGCACGCGAAGCCATCCGTACCGCCGTCGCACAGGAAAAAGACCTCACCTCTGGCTCGATCATTGGAATCGCGGGCGGCGCAAACGGAGGCGACATCCTATTCCTCGAAGTCTGCGACGATCTGGGCATCAAGACCGAAATGCTCCTCGCTCTGCCCGAGAACCAGTTCATCGAAGCCAGCGTCGATAACGAAGAAGATAAGAGCTGGCTGCGCCGCTTCCACGCTCAACTTGAAAAGCACCCAAACACCCCGGTGCTGGCCGACTCACCGGAACTCCCCAGATGGTTACAGTTCAAGCGCGGCTACGACATTTGGCAACGAAACAATCTTTGGCTTCTCAGCGAAGCCCTTTGCCTCGCGCCGAAGAACCTGACGGTAATTGGGCTGTGGGACGGCGAGGCGGGCGACGGCCCCGGTGGTACAGAACACATGGTCAGCTTGGCCAGACACCGCGGTGCTCGCTACGTTCGATTAGATACCAAGAAGCTATTCGAGCTCACCTGAATCGGTGTTTCCATTCAGCTCGGGTGCTTTGGCGGATCCCCAAACCCGCAACTACACATCCCAGAAGCCGAACGTGGTATATCGCTGTCAAGAGGAAGATGGCTGGTTAAGCAACTCAGATTGACACATGGTTTTGAAGATTTCTCGTGCGATGTAGGTTTTTAGCAGGCGCAAGGCGGCACGTTTAGTTTTTCCTTCACTGATTCGGCTCTCTACGAACTGCTTAGAACGGCCGTCGACTCGTAATCGAACAAGAGCAACGATGTGTAACGCCCAATTCAATCGACGATTACCACCAGGATTGATCTGCATGCGGGAGCTTTGTCCGCTCCCTCTCTCCACGGGAGCGGCACCACAGTAGCTGGCAAAGTGATCTGCGCTCGGGAATCGCTGCGCATGCTCCACTTCCGCCAGCAAAGTGCCGGCAACTACGGCCCCCACACCCGGCAGGTCCAAGAGGCATGGCATCAGAGCCTCGACGGCTACCCTAAGCTGCTTTTCTAACCCTTTGAGTTGGACTACAAGTGTTCCGATGACTTGCTCGATAATCTGCCGCACCGGTGAATGTTCTGTCAGCTCTGCCAAGGCGGAGCGATTGGACCTGAGTTGTTCCGAAAGACGACGTTGTGCCCGAGACATCTCCTGCAACTCGCGTTGCTGCTCCATACTTTTCAGAGCCGGAAGCTGTGGATTGGCCAACAAAGCACGAGCCACATTGGCGGCATCCACAACGTCATTTTTCTTCCGCCCTCGCCGCGAACGATATTGACTGGTGAGACTCGGTGCGATGCAATAGACCGCTTCTTCTTGCTCAAGCAGCTCGGTGACGAACGTCGCGATGAAGTGATTACCGGCGCCTTCAATCGCCCAGCGACGAGAACCAAACTGCCCCGCGAAGAGGTGCAGCTGACCAAGGCCGGCCACTGTATTCGGGACCGTGATGTTGGCCAACAAACAGCCATTGCAATCAAGGGCAACAACCGTATGACTGCCGGGATGTGGATCCAGGCCGAGCGTGATCATAAAAACATTCCTCCTAAGAAAGGAAGAATGCACAGGTGACGCAAGTCTGCGAAGATCATGCTGATCAGCACCCTGGTATCTGGCGACCACCTGTGCACGCTTCCTGTGTGGAGAGTCGTGCAATTCGGCTTAAAGCCACCTATGGCCGACTTGAACGAAGCCGAAGCGGCAGACGCTACGCGTGGGCGTTTTAAGCGACGATGTGAAGGCTGGGATAGTTTCGGGTCACAAGGAGGTCTCTGTGACCCATCTCAGAAAAATGATGCTCGAAGAACTCGAGCGTCGTAATTACTCTCATAGTACGGTACGTGCCTATGTCAAAACAATCGAAGACTTAGCGCGCTATTTCAAACGTCCGCCAAATCAACTCGGCCCTCACCAGCTACGCCAGTATCAAGCGTATTTGTAAGCGGCGGAGTGAAAATAGACCAGTAAACGCCGCGTGAGTGGCGTTTGTGGCGGAGAAAAAGTAGGCCGCCTGAAGACTGGTTTCAACAAACATTCCATAAGGTTATGTTTTGTGAAACACCG
>JBPCLH010000158.1:0-8358 GCA_051003475.1 Bryobacteraceae bacterium | reverse complement strand
GAACATGATCTTCGTGGGAACCGGGAACCCTCAGCCTGTGATTGCCGGAAAGGGTCGCAAGGGGAACAACCTGTTTACCGAATCGATCGTGGCGCTGAATCTCGACACAGGAAAACTGGTGTGGCATTTCCAACCATCACCTCACGACACCCATGACTGGGACGCCGTTCAGACGCCGGTTCTCATCGACGGAGAGATCGATGGACAGCCCAGGAAGCTGGTTGCTCAGGCGAGCCGCAACGGTTGGTTCTTCGTTCTGGACCGGAAAACAGGTAAGAACTACAAGAGCTCGGAGTTTGTGAAAACCAATTGGGCCAAAGGCGTTGACTCAGCGGGCCAGCCGATTCCAAATCCTGCGAAGGAGGCAAAGATCGATGGCGCGCTGGTTTCCCCGAACTCGAGCGGCGCTGTGAACTGGCCGCCTCCCAGCTTCAGCCCGCAGACCGGTCTTTTCTACATCAATGCAACACGAGCCTTCAGCCTGTATTACATCTTCGATGAAGACGAAAAGCCCGAAGGGTGGGGTGGAAGCGATCAGGGCGGGTGGAGTGAAGCGATGCTGCAGGCGGTAGATTACAAGACCGGGAAGGTCAGGTGGAGTCACAAATGGGAAGGATCTACCGTCGGTTCCGGCGTCCTGAGCACCGCGGGTAACCTGGTCTTCACTGGCGACCCAGCGAATAACCTAGTCGCCTTAAATTCCACCACTGGACAACCTCTCTGGCACGCCAATCTTGGGAATGATGTGTCGAACGGTCCGATGACCTATGAACTCGATGGCGTGCAATACCTGGTGGTCGCGGCAAGGGACACCCTATTCGCGTTTGTGATGCATAGCAATTGAGCTAATCGCAGTTCTGCCTGCGGACGAAAACGCCCCGCTCCGCACCAAGCCTCTGATTAGGGTTAAACTCTGACCGCTAGCCCAGCACTGTTATCGGACAGCGTTGACCAGTTCCCAGATTCGCGCGAGATGATGATCGTCGTCTTCGGCGGCAAAATACAAATGGTCTACGAGTAGCATCGGTGTCTTCAAACGAGGGTGGGGAATGGCTCGAGCTAAGAATGATGAGTCCAATTCGTCCACACGCTTCAGCAGTGTTTCTCTTGCAGCCCGGAACTCAGTCAGTCTGTTCCAATGGACGCGCGTTGTGGTTCGCTTCCTCGGTTTTTCGATTCTTCAAATCTGCCGCAATGAGTTGGTCGCTCCACGCCACATAATCGCCAACTCTCGATAGCCACAGCGGTTCGAGGTCAAGCAGGTGACCGGCATGTTCCTGAGCCGACCACTTTCCCTGCGGTTTCCCGATCAGGATTGGGTGAGAACGGCCACGAAGCGCCTCCCCAAGTCTGGCCGGAGTGCCGCGCAGACGTGCGCACAGATTCGGAAGTAGTTCCAAAGGAAACGAAGGCTCAAACTTGCGTTCAAACCAGGTTGGCACCTCGCTCATGGATCCCGCCAGCTACCACCAATTTGCCATGCGCCATACCGAGCGCCGTCGCGGAGCGTATACGGAGGTGTAAACAAGCATGATCGATTCCACCAAGATCATCGAAACTGCCGCCGCGTTTGCGGTCGGCAGATCGAAGCTTTTCGTGCGGCTCCTGAGCTACGATTAGGGCTACGGCTCTACTAGCTCGCCCTGCTCGAACATACCTCAGAAAGGAGATCTTGTGAGATTACGGATTTCCCACTTGCTCTTATGGTTCGCGCTGGCAGTAATCGCGGGAATGCGAGTCTGGGGAGCTACGATACCTCCCGTTGACTTCGACCGGCAGGTCAGGCCCATCCTCTCCGACAACTGCTTTACCTGCCACGGGCCGGATGAGAAACACCGCATGGCGAGTCTGCATTTCGATACTAAGGAAGGTGCATTTGGGAAAGCGGGCGTCATTGTTCCAGGCGATTCAGCGCATAGCACGATGTATCTCAAGATCAGCAATCCAAATGAAGCGCTGCGGATGCCGCCGCCCTATTCGGGCCGCAAACTCACGCCAACTCAGATCGAGACGATTAAAAATTGGATCGACTCCGGGGCGAAGTGGCAGACCCATTGGGCCTTTGTTCCGCCGAAGCGTCCTGACGTACCGGCAGTTAAAGAGGGCTGGGCACGCACACCGATCGATCACTTTGTTCTGGCGAAGCTCGAGAAGGAGGGTCTGCACCCCTCTGTAGAAGCTGACAGACCGACTTTATTGCGCCGCGTGACTTTCGATCTCACCGGGCTGCCTCCGACCCCCGCCGAGCTGAAAACTTTCCTCGCTGACAATTCGCCACAGGCGTACGAAAAAGTGGTTGATCGCCTCCTCGCTTCCCCTCACTACGGAGAGCGCATGACGGTGCAGTGGCTCGATTTTGCGCGCTATGCGGACACGCACGGGTATCACATCGATAGCGCGCGAGAGATGTGGCCGTGGAGAGATTGGGTGATCCAGGCGTTCAACAACAATATGCCCTACGATCAATTCACGATCGAACAGATCGCGGGCGACCTTCTGCCGCATCCCGCGCAATCGCAAGTGATCGCTACTGGTTTCAATCGCAACCACATGGTCAACTTTGAAGGCGGCGCGATTCCGGAGGAGTACGCAAACGAGTATATTGTGGATCGCATTGAAGCGACTTCAACTACCTGGATGGGAGTGACGCTCGGCTGCGCCCGCTGCCATGACCATAAATATGATCCTTTGACTCAGAAGGACTTCTACAGCTTCGGCGCGTTCTTCAACGGCGTTCCAGAGAAAGGCCTGGATGGATATAAGGGCAATGCCGTGCCTTACCTGCAATTACCCAACAAGCAGCAAGCCGAAATGAAAGATCTGCTTCTGAAAGCAATTAAGCAGAAAGATAGTGAAATCGCGGCCGCCCGACTCGCATGGGAGCAGCAGCAACGCGAAATGCCGATCTCGGACGTAACCTCCGGTCTCACGGCTGAGTATACTTTCGAAGATTCTCTCACCAATCGGTTGCGTCCGGACGTTGCCGCAAAAGTGGCGCATGGAAAGCTCACTTACGTAGACGGGCGAACCGGACGTGTCGCAAATCTGGGAGAGGAGCCTCAAATCTCATTCGGTGACGTAGGCGGCTTTTCTACCACTAAGCCATTCACCATTGCACTCTGGATCAAGCCCGGCGGACCGTCCGGTATGGCAGTTCTTCAGCGTTATGAAAACTCCCCCAAAACTGGTCCGGGTTACGAACTTGCGGTTGATTACTGCGCCAAAGGTAATTGCAATATCGTCTTCCGCCTTCGTAACAATGGGCCTGAATCAGGGATAGAGGTGAAGTCGCGCCAAGGCCTCGCGTTGACTGAAGAGGAAGGCGTCACTCTGAGCGATTGGAGTCACGTTATCGTTTCTTACGACGGCTCCGGTAAGGGTAAAGGCGTCCAGATCTATCTAAATGGCCGCAGCGTGCCTACCGAGATCGTCCTCGACAAACTTTCCGCCGCTTCATTTGAAAAGGGAGAGATCGAAACCGGCAACAAGGATTGGGGAACAGCCTTTAAAGGCCAGCTCGGCGACTTGCGCATCTATAATCGCCGCCTGTATGCGAATGAGGCGCTAGAGCTGGGGCTCCTCAATCCGTTACGTTCCGTGCTCGATGTGGCAAGCAATCGCCGCTCTGAAGAGCAACGGAAGTGGCTCGGTCAGTATTTTGTGACTGAAGCGAGCAACGGCACGGAGAAGCAGCTCAATGTCGATTACGAGTCGCTGAAAAAGGGATTGGATCAGATCAACCGAGAGATTCCCTCCACCATGATCATGTCCGAGATGGAGAAGCCGCGTGACACCTTCATCCTTCTTCGTGGCGATTATCGAAATCACGCAGAGCAGGTCTACCCGAACGTGCCTGGGATTTTGCCGCCACTGGCGAAAGACGCGCCTCGAAACCGCTTGACGCTTGCTAAGTGGCTTGTCCAACCGGATAATCCATTAACCGCACGCGTGGCCGTCAATCACTTTTGGCAAACGTACTTCGGGTTCGGAATTGTGAAGACGAGCGGTGATTTCGGCTCCCAGGGAGATGCGCCCAGCAATCAGGATCTGCTTGATTGGCTCGCGACAGAGTTTGTCCGGACGAACTGGAATGTCAAGGCGATGCAGCGTCTAATTGTCACGTCGGCCGTGTATCGGCAATCGTCAAAGGTATCGCCTGAGCTGCTCGAAAAAGATCCCGATAATCGTCTCTTGGCCCGCGGCCCCCGGTTCCGGCTTCCGGCGGAGATGATCCGTGACAACGCGCTTTTCATCAGCGGTCTGTTTAACGACAAGATTGGCGGTCCTAGCGTGTTTCCTTATCAGCCGAAAGGCCTGTGGGAGGAGATGGCGTTTGGTGGCGACTTCTCGGCGCAGAAATACGTTCAGAGCCACGGGCCCGACGTTTACCGGCGCAGCATTTATACGTTTTGGAAGCGCACGGTGCCGTTCCCTTCGCTCAACACTTTCGATGCGCCCGACCGCGAGAAGTGCACCGCTCTGCGAGGGGTCACCAACACGCCGCTCCAAGCGTTAGTCTTGATGAACGATCCTGCCTACGTGGAAGCCGCGCGGGCCCTTGCCGAACGCGACCTTCGTGAGGCTGGTCCGGACAATACAGATCGTCTCCGCTATATCTTTCTACTTGCTACGGACCGCGAGCCTTCGCCGCAGGAGCTCAATATCCTGGATGACCTCTACAAGAAGGAAATCAGCCACTACACGTCCGACAGCACTGCCGCCCAACATCTGCTCTCGATAGGTGAGTCCAAGCCGAACACGAAATTCCAGCCGGCAGAACTTGCTGCTTGGACACTGGTGGCCAGCACCATCCTCAATATGGACGAATCGATGACGAGGAACTGAGAATATCGTATGGATCCCATTCGTGAACGTGAACTTGTGCTCACGCGGCGTCAGCTATTAGGCCGTAGCAGCAAAGGGATTGGCGTGATGGCATTGGCTTCGCTGCTGAACCCGGAGCTTTTCGCGCAGGAAGTAAGTCACGCTCGGTCGACTACAGGGGAAGCCCGTTCGGCAGGCATTCCCGGTTTTCCCGGCCTTCCGCATTTCGCCCCAAAAGCCAAGCGTGTCATCTTCCTCCATCAATCGGGCGCACCTTCGCAAATTGATCTCTTCGACTACAAACCGAAACTGATGGATTTAGTGGGATCAGAACTGCCCGACAGCATCCGCCACGGCCAGCGCATCACAGGCATGACATCGGGCCAGAATTCGCTGCCTGTCGTTCCGTCCATCTTTAAATTCAATCGTGCGGGCGAGAACGGAACATGGATTAGCGAACTTCTTCCGCATACCGCGAAGATAGTCGACGACATCACGATTGTTAAAACTGTAAACACCGACGCGATTAATCACGACCCCGCCATCACTTTTATACAAACGGGTTTCCAGCAGCCCGGGCGCCCAAGTATGGGTTCGTGGGTAACCTACGGTCTGGGTAGCGAGAACGAGAATCTGCCCGCGTTTGTCGTCCTTATCTCACAAGCGAATGCCCTAAATCGCGACCAGCCACTCTTCACGCGCCTTTGGTCGGCCGGCTTTCTGCCGTCGAGATATCAGGGCGTTCGGTTCCGGGCTGGAACTGATCCTGTCCTCTATCTCGCCAATCCCGAGGGCATCGACGCTGGCACGCGCCGCGCCATGCTTGACACTGTTGCCGAGCTGAACAAAATCACTGAGAAGACTTACGGCGATCCTGAAGTCACTGCTCGCATCTCTCAATATGAGATGGCTTACCGCATGCAATCGTCAGTCCCCGAGCTGACGGATCTCGCTAAGGAACCCGAAAGCACGTTTCAGCTCTACGGCCCGGATGCGCACAAGCCGGGCACGTATGCGGCGAATTGCCTTATGGCCCGCCGTTTGGCCGAGCGCGGCGTGCGATTCATTCAACTCTACCATCGCGGGTGGGACCAGCACAACGATCTGCCTCGCGATCTTGCATTGCAATGCCAGGGGACGGACCAAGCCTCAGCGGCATTGGTCACCGATCTCAAAGCACGTGGTCTTCTGGACGATACGCTCGTGGTCTGGGGCGGTGAATTCGGCCGTACTGTTTACTGTCAGGGCCATCTCACAAAAACGAATTACGGCCGCGATCACCACCCCCGCTGCTTCGCGATGTGGTTTGCAGGTGGAGGCGTGAAGCGCGGAACCGTGATTGGTGAAACGGACGATTACTCGTACAACACTGTCTCAGATCCCGTGATGATACACGACATTCAAGCAACCGTCCTGCATTGTCTAGGGATCGATCACACACGGCTCACCTATAAATTTCAGGGTCGCCATTTCCGTCTAACGGATATCGCGGGAAACGTGAATAGGGCAATGCTGGTCTGAGCCCTCCGGAGTCAATGAAATCGCTACTATCGCCCACTCTGGGCTAGCTTCTTTGGCTCCTCGTCGCGAATCGAAGAACGAACTTTCGCCGCAAGCTCAGGCGGAATCTCATCCATTCCGTGCTCTGATTTAGCGTGTTCAGCACATTTCTGTAAAACCTCCTGCTCGGTTTCTCCCCGAGCTTCAAAATCGCAGTCTACTCCTACTTCACGGCATCTCACAATTTTCGACATAGCTTCCTCCGTAGAGAATCATATAACAGCATGCGTTACATACTCGCAAGTCAGAAAAAGGCATTCATCCGTTCCTTGCTGTTCTTCTCAGTGGGTGCCAGTGTCTGCTTTCCAATACAAGCTGACTGGCTGACGTTTGGTCATGACTCGCAGCGCTCGGGGTGGGCACGGGAAGAAAAGACCATCTCCCCGAAGAACGTCGCGAGTTTTCAACTGAGTTGGACAACTCAGTTGGAGAACGAGTCTCTAGCTCTGAACGCGCTGACAGCTCCGCTTGTGGCCGAAGGTATTCAAACGCCGAAAGGCCGCAAGACGTTAGTTTTCGTTGCGGGAAGCTCGAACCACTTCTTTGCAATCGATGCACAAGATGGTACGGTCTTGTGGAAGAAAACGTTTGAAAGCCATGTTCTCCCTAAAGACGAAACTTTCTACCTCTGCCCAAACGCCGTTAACGCCACGCCGATCATAGACAAGGGCCGCAATCTTATCTACAGCATTGCTGTCGACGGAAAACTGTATGGAATGGATCTCGCGACAGGAGATGTGCGATTCGGCCCTTTCCAGTTTGTACCACCGTTCTCTAAGACTTGGAGCTTGAACCTGGATGACGGAGTAATTTACACGGCCACCTCTCAAGCGTGTGGCGGCGATCGCTCCGGCATCTATTCCATGAGAATTGATAATCCGAAGCACACGGAATCGCACGAGCTTCTTGTTCGCAAAGGGTTCGGAGCCGGCATTTGGGGGAGAGGCGGCCCAGTCATCGGGATACCGGCGCGAACCGGCAGGTCTTGCCACCGGGAGTATCTTGAACGATCTCGGGGATCGGGCCATGTATTTCGCAGTCTCCGGAACCAGACACGCCGGTAGCCGATCCAGAAAACGGCCACGCAGAAAATGCAAATTGCGGGTCCGGATGCGAGCGCCATGAGCATGAACCAGTCCGGGCCATGTGCTGGCGGAACAAGTCCGAAGCTCGAGCGGACGCGCTCGGCCACAACTATCCCGTAGTGATAAAGAATCAGAGCGTAGCCCGAAATGACAATCAGCAGGCCTGCAACCGCGGCCCAGAGCAGACCTGCTATGAGAAACTGGCCGCGGTGGCGTAGGCCTTCCAGCGCAAGCGAGTCCTGATCAGAAGCGAGCTTAGCGGCCATGTCGCAGTGTGGCTCCCCGATTCCATTATCAACACCCGTGAGCTTCCACTACCGTTCGAGATCAAACGAAGTTCAGCCCAACACTATCTCCGATCCTACGTATGTATCGTGCGGCTTCCTCGTACTCTTCGGGAGTTTTCAGATGCTCCATCATCAGCGGAACGTCTCTCGAAAGTTTTGCGATCCCGGTGAGATAGCGCCGATAGTCGATCTGTCCCCGGCCGGGAATCACTTCAACGAAATGCACGTTCATCTCCGGTAACCATTGCAGATCCTTTGCATGGCAGGACACGATCCAAGGACCAAGCTTCGAAAAGCACTCGCTGATGAAGTCGCTGTTATTGTAAAAGCGTTTGGGACAGTTCACGCCATTGCACACATCCAGATGAACGCCGAATGCGGGGCGGTCGACAGCACGGATGAGATCTCGGTAGGCATCCGGACCGTCAGGCAAATTCCATCCCATCATCTCGATCGTGAACTTTGTCCGTCTCGGTTCAACAGCGTCGATTATGTGCCGGCAGTTCTCAACAGTTGCATCGAAAAACTTTTTCGATAAGTTCTTTGGGTCGGGACCATACCAAACACTCGGATTGTAAGATCCCGCGATATCTACACAGCAC
>JBPCLH010000157.1:0-23621 GCA_051003475.1 Bryobacteraceae bacterium | reverse complement strand
GAGAAGACCCATGCAGCTTTCCGAAGGCAAAATCAAACATTTGAACGCACTTTCTAACAAAAATGGCGTGATCGCTGCGGCGGCCATGGACCAGCGCGGCAGCTTGCGGAAGGCGATCGCATCAGCCAAAGGCGCGTCCGAAAGCGAAATCAGGGACGACATGATGACGGAGTTCAAGGTGGCCGTCGCGAAAGTATTGACGCCTCACGCCAGTGCCATTCTGCTCGATCCCGAATTTGGGCTTCCAGCCGCAAAGGCGCGGGCGAACAACGCCGGTCTCCTACTTGCCTACGAAGAGAGCGGGTATGACAACACCAAACCAGGCCGTCTTCCGGATCTCCTTCCACATCTCTCGGTTAAACGCATCAAAGAAATGGGCGCGGACGCCGTGAAGATTCTCATTTACTACACACCTTTCGACACGGCTGACGTGAATGACATCAAGCACGCGTTCATCGAACGCATCGGCGCGGAATGCGAGTACCACCAAATTCCATTCTTTTTGGAGTTCGTCGGCTACGATCCGAAGGGCGGCGATGAAAAAGGCTTCGAATTCGCCAAGATAAAACCCGAAGTAGTTCTGAAATCGATGGAAGAACTTGGCAAGCCGCAATACAACGTGGATGTGCTGAAGGTTGAGGTGCCGGTGAATGCCGAGTTCGTTGAGGGTAGCAGCGTTTTCAAAGGTAAGGCCGCATACAGCCGCAAAGAGGCTCTTGATTACTACCGCCAAGCCTCTTCGATCGCGCAAAAGCCGTTCATCTATTTGAGCGCCGGGGTAAGCAACCCTCAGTTCGTCGAGTCCTTGAACATGGCAGCCGAAGCGGGGACCGATTATTCGGGTGTACTCTGCGGGCGCGCCACCTGGAAAGACGGTGTGCCAGTTTACGCGAAGCAGGGCGTGAAGGCGCTCGAAGACTGGTTGTCAGATCAAGGCGTAAAGAATATCAACGCTGTGAACTCCGCAATCAAATCCGCCAAGCCCTGGCATGCTAAATATGGCATCGCCGCTATCGCCTGAGCAGCGACTGCCGAACGCTAATGCATTTTGCTTCTATCTCTGAAGCGATCGAAGAATTCCGGAAGGGTAAGATCCTGGTCGTAGTCGATGACGAGGACCGGGAAAACGAGGGCGACCTCACGATCGCCTCCGAAAAGGTCACTCCAGAGGCGATCAACTTCATGGCCACACACGGGCGTGGCTTGATCTGTCTGGCACTCGATTCTGAGATCTGCAACCGCCTCAATCTTCAGCCGATGTCGGCGGTAAACACGGCCCGCCTCGGCACTGCATTCTGCGAGGCAATTGATGCTGCCGAAGGCATAACCACCGGCATCTCCGCGTATGACCGCGCTCGCACCATCCGCGTTGCTATGGATGAACGAACGCGGCCTGAAGACCTGGCTCGGCCGGGACACGTGTTTCCGCTGCGTGCTCGACCCGGTGGTGTGCTCGAGCGGTCAGGTCAGACCGAAGCGGCAGCAGATCTTGCTCGCATGGCCGGCCTCTCGCCGGGGGGCGTAATTTGCGAAATCATGAACGACGATGGCACGATGGCGCGCGTTCCTGAGCTCATCGAATTTTGCCGGCGGCATGATCTCAAGATGATCTCCGTCGCGGATTTGATTCGCCACCGAATGCAAACCGAGAAGTTCGTGGAGCGTGAAGCTTCCGGACGCATTCGCACGGCTCACGGCGACTTTCAAACCATTCGTTACATTAGCCGGATTGACAGAGAGGCTCATCTGGCCTTGATCCATGGCGACATTGCAGGCAAACAAGGCGTTTTAGTGCGCGTGCATTCACACTGCGTCTACGGTGACGTGTTCCATTCGCGCGATTGTGATTGCCACGAACTAATCGCCGCGGCTCTTGAAACCATTGCGCACGCGGATTACGGCGTATTACTTTATCTTCACCAGACGGGACCTGGCTTGCCATCCGTACGGCACGATGGCTACCCCGAGCTAGTTACTTATGGCCGTAGCCACTCGAACTTCACTCCCTCACAACATGAAAAGCCGCTGCAGCATGAAATCGGTGTGGGCGCCCAAATCTTGTCCGAATTAGGGCTGTCCACCATCCGGCTGCTAACCAATCATCCGCGCAAGGTGGTCGGCTTGGAGGGGTTCGGCATCGAGATTACAGAACAAATTCCTTTCTCTGCCGTGGTCACATCCAAATCGGGCCCAAGGGCCCAAAGCAAGCTCACGCGATAATTCTCTCCTGATGGACTCGAACCCGATACCATTCCGGCTTCCGCGTTTTTATCCTATTCTCGATACAATCGCGCTTGCTGACCGCGGGTGTGCCGTGATCCCGGCCGCGAAGGCCCTACTCGATGCCGGAGTCAAAATTCTGCAATACCGGCACAAGGGTAACTGGACCCAACCTCATTTCGATGAGGCCAAACACATTGCCAACTTGTGTCACGAACGTGGTGTTTTTTTTGTACTCAACGATCGCGCCGATTTTGCGCGTCTTCTTGGAGCCGCTCTGCATCTGGGGCAAGATGATCTGCCGCCAGTTGCCGCACGTCGCGTAGTCAGTGATGAGGTAATCGGATTCTCAACACACGATGAAGGGCAACTGGGTCGCGCTGATACGGAATCCATCGAATATGTTTCCCTTGGCCCGATTTTCGCGACAAAATCCAAGAGCAAACCCGATCCAGTAATCGGAACGGAGGGCATGCGTCGGCTCCGCCCATTGACAGAAAAACCGTTAGCGGCAATTGGAGGTATAACGCCCGAAAACGCTAAGGACGTTCTGGACGCCGGGGCAGATTCAGTCGCGGTGATCTCGGGGCTGCTCCCCCATACCTGCGATCTAATCACGTTGAGGCGACGAGCCGAAGAGTGGATTCGGCTGACGGCCTGATCGACTGCTCCGTGAAGGAGTGCGGCGCTAGAACTCGGCTATCGTGCAACCGGCCGGGTTGCGCTTGCAGGGAGAAGACGACTATGGAAGCGGCTGTAGCTGAAATACACGATGAGTCCGATCGCCATCCAGGTCAGAAAGGCGGTCCACGTCAGCTTATTTAGGCTGAGCATGAGCATGAAATTGATCAGCACACCGAGGATGGGAAACAATGGGACCCAGGGCGTTCTGAAGGGCCGCGGCAAATCCGGGTCCGTCCTGCGCATAATGATGACGCCGATGCAGACTAACACGAACGCGAACAGCGTCCCGATGCTCGTCAGATTACCGAGTTGCGCAATTGGGGTGAAGGCCGCCCCGAGCGAAACAAAGGTCATCAGAACCAGATTGGAGCGCCACGGAGTACGGAACTTTGGGTGCACGTCCGAAAAAAGCTTCGGAAGCAAACCATCGCGTGACATCGAATAGAACACGCGCGATTGGCCGAGGAGCATCACGAGAATTACGCTGGTCAGGCCGAGCAGAGAACCAAGCTTCATCAGCTTGCCAACCCAGGGCACGCCGCTCATATGATTGACAGCGACGGCGAGCGGAGCTGCCACGTTCAGGTCCTTGTAGTTGACGACGCCCGTGAGCACAAGTGCATAGAGGATGTATAGTACGGTGCAGACTCCGAGTGAACCGATAATGCCGATTGGCATATCGCGCCCCGGATTCTTGGCCTCCTGCGCCGCCGTTGAGACAGCGTCGAACCCGATATACGCGAAGAAGATCTGTCCGGCACCGGCCAGCACGCCCGACCATCCAAAAGCGCCAAATTGACCGGTTGTATTTGGCGGCAGGAAGGGAGTGTAGTTCGCGCTGTTGATGTAGAAATAGCCGACGATGATGAACACGACCACCACCGCGACCTTAATGAATACGATGACGGCATTGAACCGCGCAGATTCCTGGACACCGATGATCAGGATCATGGAGATGACGACCACAACGACCACGGCAACCAGATTTACAGTGCCGGGTACAACGTCAAATGGCGATCCGAGCAAGGCTTGAGGAATGTGAACGTTGAAGTCGGCCACGATGGAGGCCATCGTCGCTGACCAGCTGACTGCTACGGTCGATGCTCCGACCGCGTACTCCAACACCAACGCCCAGCCGATAATCCAGGCCACCAACTCACCGACTGTCGCGTACGCGTACGTGTATGCGCTGCCTGCAATGGGGATCATGGTCGAGAACTCGCTATAACAGAAGCCTGCGAATGCGCAGCCAATAGCGGCCAAAATAAACGAGTACACCAGCGCGGGTCCGGCATGGGTCGCGGCGGCAACGCCGGTAATGCTGAAAATGCCTGCTCCGATGATTGCGCCAATGCCCAAGGCAACCAGGGACGTGGCGCTCAGCGTCCGTTTGAGGCTCCCACCTTTTTCGCCAATACCCTCGGACTCGGCGATGAGCCGGTTAAGCGGCTTTTTTGTGAATAAAGTCATTCAACACACCTCGGTTATTTTGTGCCGATAGCCTAACATAATGGCAACTGCCACTTTTCGCATGCGATACGTACCATTTCACTAATCCCGCTGGTCGCCAAAAAACGGTTCTTTGCCCGCAAGCACCAGGCGCTCGTCGAGTGCAGCCTTAACCAATTCCTCTTCCATTTCGGATAAACCGTGAGCATCTTTCTCAAGGCGCGCAAGTAATCCTTTCATGCGCCCTCGCGACAGCTCCGCGGGAAAAGCGAGCGCATACGCAAACAACGCGTCCGAACGCAGATCTTCGTCATTGAACAGCTTTCGCACACGGTCGAGCTCGCCCTTTAACCCGTAATAACCTATGCCCCACACAGCACCCCGCCGAATTTCCAGGTCGGGGTCGGCCAGATGCCGGGCAAAATACTCGCGAAAGCTGGGATGAAGCGAACGCCACATTGCTTCCAATGCCTTTGCGCGTCCTTGTGAGGTATTGTAAAGATCAACAATAGCCAGGCGAACGTCGTTGCGATCCGCCTCAGGCGCAAGCCCGACCAACAAGCCCCCGCGTTCCTCAGTAGAAAGCTCCGGATTTCGCAGTGCCTGAAGCATGGGCTCTACAACCTCGGTCTCGACGGTCGCGCCTGTTAATGCCTCCCAGGCCCGCGCGCGAACGCTTGCGTCGGGATCACTTTTCGCCAGAGCCAGCAGCTTGCTTTGCAGATCGGCCGTCACTTCCCGATTGAAAAAAGAAGCAACGGCGCTTGCACGCATTGATGGACTGGGGTGTTGAAACAGCTCAACGCGCTCGTCCTCGTTGAGTAGCTCCAAGGGCAGGTCAGCTTCTCGGGGATAGAGCGCCCAGATATCGAAGGGCTCGCTTTCACGTGGTGATGCAAGGCCTTCCGCATTTGAAGCTGCTGTGAGTTGTTCTAAGGTTTCGGAAATTTCATTCTTGAGGGCTTCCGAGCCGTCACCCAGTTCGCTGGCTCTTTTCTCTATGGCTGATTTTGCTGCGGGATCGCCATAAAGACCAAGGAGAAAGACCGCGTCCGACGGATCGTATTCCAGACGGTCTAGCAAAATCTTCAGAACACGCTGATCATGGATGCGAAGATTAGCGAGGATGAATGCTACTTCACCGCTTTCGGACTTGTCCAACGCTTCGTACAGCGCGATAAGCGGGTCCAATGCTGAGCGCCCAATTTCGACGATGGCTTCGATAAGCTCGTCCGGGACCTCCTCGGGCGTTTCCCGGATGTATTGAAGCAAGAAAGGAACTGCTTCAGGAGTTTTCCAGTAACGGAAGAGCGCAACGAGCTCAGGGGCGAGATCAACCGCATCTTGGCTGCGATCGCGCTCCGCAAAATGCAAAGCCGCGGGCAGCGACTCCGTTATCCGGTTTACGAGCGAACGCAGGAAGCGGTGATCCAAACCGAGGTGACCGGCGGCAGCGTCTTCCAGCACCTGCGCGGGTGTGGCTTCGATCAGTTTATTTGGATCGAGAAACAAATAACGAAATTCGAGCGTTATTGCTCTGGTTCAATGACTACGTCGATTTCAGTCGAGACGTCGCGATGCAATCGCAGCGTCACCTTATGGTCGCCTAGGGTGCGGATCGGGTCATCCAACTGGATCTTTCGGCGCTCGATATGGAACCGCTGAGCTTCCAGCGCATCGGCAATGTCCTTGGCGGTGACCGAACCAAAGAGCTGATTGTTCTCGCCTACCTTCTGCCGGAATGTCAGCTTCACGTTGGCCATAAGTTTAGCCAGATTTTCGGCGTCGGTTTTCGCTTTGGCTTCACGCCGCAGGTGAGCCTCACGCTCATGCTCAACGATTTTCCTGTTTGCGGCAGTAGCCGCAACCGCCAGCCGTTTGGGCACCAGAAAATTGCGGGCATATCCGTCCGCTACCTTCACGACGGAGCCACGGGAACCCAATTTGTCCACGTCTTCTCTAAGAATCACTTTCATGACCTGCTCCTGATTTTTATTGTTTAGCCGCGAAGGACAGCAGTGCAATATTGCGTGCCTGCTTTATGGCCTCACTCAAGCGCTTTTGATGCGGTGTGCAGACGCCCGATATCCGGCGCGGAGTAATTTTGCCTCGTTCCGAGATGAAGCTGGACAGGAGTCTCAGATCCTTATAGTTGATATCGTCAATTTTTTCGACGCAGAAGCGGCAAACCTTCTTCCGCCGGAAATATTGTTTTTTGCCTGTGGCAATCGCCTTGTCGCCACCGGTGGGCCGCTGCGAGGCCGCGATGGGACGGCCGCCCCTTTGTTGTTCTGGCATGATTATTTTCCTTGTAAAGATCCCTTCCGATGCCTATTGCGGTCTATCTGCCGGCGGGGCGGGAGGGGTAGAAGCTTTAGGTGCGCCGGGGAGCGGAGATCCTGGTTCTGCCGGCGATGAAGGCGAACTTAGTGCCGGCGCGGAAGGAGGCGCTGGCCTACGAGCTGCTCGTTTATCGCGAGCCTTTTTGCGTTTTTCAATCCGCTTCAGCTTCTCATCGATGCGCACCGTAATGAATTTCAAGACAAAATCAGCTACGCGTAGGCGGCGCTCAATCTCCTTTACTGTATCTGGTTGCGCGTTGAACTGGAGAAGAATGAACTGTCCCTCGTTGAACTTCAGTACCCGGTATGCAAGTTTGCGTACACCCCATTTGTCCACCCTCTCGAGTGTCCCTCCTGTATGCGCAATTACGTTCTTCAACTGTTCGATGAACGGATCCACCTCTTCCGGGGTGGCGTCCGGGCGAACGATGAACAACTCTTCGTAAATCCTCATTGTTCCTCTTCTTGATAGCCTAGGGCGCGGCGATTGAATTTCGCCATGGCCTTAACGGCGCCTTCGGCAACGATGGACTCGATGGCATCAGCGGTGTAAAACACCGTGTCGTTCACCTCATCCTTTATCTCCCGCTCAAAAGGAGCGAGCACGTACGCCGCCGCATCCTCAATCGGATGGTTCGGGCGTATGCCCACCCGGACCCGAGTGAAGAAGTCAGTCTTAAGCGCGGCGATAACCGACTTGACACCGTTGTGCCCAGCCGCTGAACCATTCCTCTTGATCCGCAATGCCGCCCAAGGAAGATCGAGTTCATCGTGGACCAGAATTAGATCGCTATTAGTGAGGGTGCGGGCCCTTAAAATCGCACTCACTCCCGCCCCGGAATCGTTCATAAATGTCCGCGGCTTCACGAGCACAACATTTTTGTTCCGAATCCAGCCTGAACCCGTGGCGGCCAACCGATCGTCTTTCGACAAGCGAAGCGAGTGGCGCTTCGCTAACTCGTCGACAACCTTGAACCCGATATTATGAGGCGTGTCGTGGTACCGAACACCTGGATTGCCGAGCCCGACAACGCAGTAGGTTCGCACCTGCGGTTCTGCAGAAGTCTGGTGAACTTCGGTTTCCGGCGAATCTAGCAGAACTGATCTTTCAGATATTCTCATTGAAGGCTGCTGGGGCTGCGCTACTTCTTCTTGGGAGCAGCGGGTTCAGCGCCCTCTTCTTCCTTCTTGCCCTTCTTGATTACTTCCGGCTCGGCAGTGGGAGCGGCCACTTCAACGGTCGCTGCAGCAGCGGGCTCCTCCTCCACCTTCAGTGCAACCACGTGCGAAACAAGCGTGTCGGGATTGCTCAACAGCTTCAATGAGCCGCTCATTGGGATGTCTCCGGCACGTATGCTTTGGCCGATCATGAGCTCCGCCACGTCTACGATGAAGTGCTCCGGGATCTCTTGCGGCAGGCACTCGATCTGAACTTCGCGAGTGACGATCTCGTGCAAGCCTCCTTGCACCTTGACGCCTTTCGGTTCGCCCTGTGTGATGACCGGGACGTTGACTACGATCCGTTGATTCAGGTCGATGCGTTTCAGATCGACATGCAGCAGCGAGTTCTTGATGGGATCATATTGCCAGTCGACAATCATCACGGGCGTGTCTTCGCTGCCGCCGACATTCGGGTTGAAGATCGTGTTGTGACCCGTTTTGCTGTTAAGTATCCTGGTTAGTTCCTTAGGGCTGACAGCTACCGGCAGCGGTCCGGTGGTGCCGCCATAGACTACTGCGGGCATAGAACCCTTGGCGCGCAAACGGCGGGCCTCATTTTTGCCGCGTGAATCCCGCGACTCCGCGGCAATTGTAAGTTCCTTCCTCATGCTTCGAAATCTCCCTACACAAACAACGTGCTAACTGACCCACCTTCGTGAATCGATTGAATGGCTCGCGCCAGCAACGGCGCAACCGATAGTGTCCGAATTTTGTGGCATTTGCCGGCCTGGCATTCGTGCGGAATGGAATTTGTCACAACCAGTTCCTCGAGCGGAGAGGCGTTGATGCGCTCCACCGCCGAGCCTGAGAGAACCGCGTGGGTCGCGCAAGCCGTCACACTTTTTGCTCCCTGCTCCAGAAGCGCTTCCACTCCGTTGATGAGCGTCCCAGCCGTATCGACCAAATCATCTACCATCAAACAATGCTTCCCGCGAACTTCACCAATAATGTTCATCACTTCCGCGACGTTCGCTTCCGTGCGCCGTTTGTCGATAATCGCCAATGGCACATTCAGCCGTTTGGCGAATGCACGGGCACGCTCGACACCGCCGGCATCCGGGGAAACGATAATCAGTTCCCCCCGGTCGTGACGGTCTTGAAAATACTCGATCATTACCGGTAACGCAAACAGGTGATCGACAGGAATATCGAAAAAACCCTGAATTTGAGCGGCGTGCAGATCGAGGGCTAAAACCCGGCTCGCTCCCGCTCTTTCCAGCAGGCTGGCTACAAGTTTCGCGGATATCGGCATCCGCGGCTGATCCTTACGATCCTGCCGCGCATAACCATAATAGGGTAACACTGCCGTAATCCGCTCCGCACTGGCGCGCTTAAACGCGTCGATCATGAGCAGCAGTTCCATTAAATTATGATCGACCGGAGTGCAGGTCGGTTGGACAACAAAGACGTCCGCGCCGCGCACATTCTCCTGAATCTGCAGATACGTTTCGCCGTCCGCGAATGACTTGATCATGGCTGATCCGAATGGACAGCCCAGAGCTTCGCAGATCTCGCCGGTGAGGGCGGGATTCGCGGTGCCGCTAAAGACTTTGAAATCGGTGAACAATGCTCGAACCGGTTTGGCAGCGGCCATTCTGCAACTAGTCTCCTTGACGCCGGGCAAAGCAACTTGCCTCGGCGGCAGATCCCAAAGAACGCAGCCAAGCATTTCGATACTGCCGCCGTGATACGAAACGAACTAGGTGGGCCGATCCCGACGGGAATTTCGAGGCTGCGGCGCGTGCCTCCGCAGTATCTTTAAATATTCCAAACAACGCCGAACCGCTTCCTGTCATGAGCGCTGGTTTCGCTCCGAGCTTTCGCAGTTTGCTGGCCTGGGCCGCAAGTTCTTTATGGATCCCAAATACGGCTCCCTCGAAATCGTTTTTAAGCGGAAGTTGGTCCAGACTAGAACCAGCTAGTTTCCAGGCGATCGTCTGAAACTCTCTCAGAATAGGAAACTCGGCGGGTGAAGTCAACGCATGCCGGTTTAGGGCCTGGTACGCTGCCGGCGTAGAAACGTGGATGCCGGTCGATGTTACCAAGGCGGCGAGCGGGGGGAGTTCGGGCAAGGGGTAAAGTTCGGTGCCGCGCCCTATCCCGATGGCTGTGCCGCCGTGCAGAAAAAATGGAACATCGCTACCCAGGGATTCTGCTAAACGAACCAGCTCCGGAAACGGGATGTGTCTGCCAGCTAACGCGGGCACTGCAATCAGTACCGCAGCAGCATCGCTCGACCCGCCCCCAAGGCCCGCTCCCAAAGGGATCCGTTTTCTGATTACGAAACGAACCCAAGCGGTCACTTTGAGATAGTCCAAAACCGTTTTTGCGGAACGAACTATCACATTGTCCTTTATATCTATCGAACTAGTAAGGTTTATTAGGGTTCGTTTAGATGGTTTGTACTCAATCAGTAAGGTATCTTTGAGGCTTACAGTCTGGAAAATTGTGCGCAACTCGTGATAATTGTCGGGGCGCTTGTGGAGCACTCGCAGGTCGAGGTTCAGTTTGGCGAAACAGGGAACGGCGACCTGCACGATTAATACTGCAGGAGCGAAAAGACATCGTAGTCGGGAAGCTTCTCACGGCCGCCCAGGAACGTAAGCTCGATTACGAATCCGAGTCCAACTACTTTGCCCTCCAGGAGTTCGACCAAACGTGCGACTGCGGACGCCGTCCCGCCGGTTGCGAGAACGTCATCAATGATCAGAATCTTCTGACCAGGATCAATGGCATCTGAATGGATCTCAAGCTGATCTGTTCCGTACTCCAGGTCATATTCAACACTCCTCACCACCGACGGGAGTTTTTTGGGCTTCCGAACCGGGACAAATCCCGCCCCGAGCGCGTGAGCCATGGCTGGCGCGAAAAAGTAGCCACGCGCCTCAATACCGACGACAACATCAATGGCAGTCTCGCGATAGTGGTCCTGGAGGGCATCGATGGTTTGGTGGAAACCGTGTTTATCTTTTAGAAGAGTGGTGATGTCGTAGAAGGTGATGCCGTGCTTCGGAAAATCGGGAACTTCCCGAATCAGTTGCTTCAAGTGATCCACGCCGCTGTGATTTTAGCAGGGGCGTTGAGACAACCAGAATTCAAGTTTGGCGCTTAGCTCGGGCAGTCGCACGGGTTTCGCCAAGTAGTCGTTCATACCAGAGGTCAGACAAGCTTCCCGATCTTCAGCGAAGGCGTTTGCTGTCATCGCGACAATTGGAACCTGAGCTTCGCGGGCGGCACCTGACCTGATCTGCCGTGTGGCTTCGAAGCCATCCATCTCGGGCATCTGGCAGTCCATGAGCACCAAATCGTAACACCGAGACGATACTGCAGCCATGGCTTCGCGGCCATTACTTGCAAGATCGGCGTCGTAGCCCAAAGTTCGCAGCATCAGCAGTGCGACCTTCTGGTTTAGGCTGTTGTCCTCTACCAAGAGGACGCGGGCAGTTTTGTTGGCATCCGTAATTGGCGGTGATTGTATGAGGAGCGCGTCCTGCGAGAAAGCCGGATCGCAAGCTGGAAGAACCTTGATTGTGAACCAGAAGCAAGAACCGTGGCCTGACTCGCTCTCCACATGGATATCTCCGCCCATCATTTCAGCGAGCCGCCTGCAAATCGAAAGGCCCAAGCCAGTGCCGCCAAACCGTCTGGCGGTTGAAGTTTCAGCTTGCGTAAACGGCTGAAAGAGTTTCGCTTGTTGCTCTTTGCTGATCCCGATGCCTTGATCTGTTATCGCGAAACGAAGCTCGCACTCGCCACCCTGAAAACAATTAGCCTCCGCTTTAAGCTCAACCGTTCCCGTCGCAGTGAATTTGATCGCATTGCTCAATAGATTGAGGAGAATCTGGCGGAGCCGGACGATATCACCGCGCACGACTTTCGGCAATGCCGTGTCCAGCTGCGCTACAAGGTGGATGGATTTGCGAGTGGCCGCGTCCTGCACCATCTGAAGCGTCTCTTCAATCGCCTTTGGCAGTTCGAAATCGACGCACTCAAGTTCCAAGCGGTCGGCTTCGATCTTCGAAAAATCTAAAACATCATCGACGATGGTTAATAACGTTTCACCGGATTTACGTATGGTCTCGAGACAATCGCGATCTTCCGCGCCAAGACGTCTCTCCAACACCGAGGTCATACCGATAATGCCGTTAAGAGGAGTGCGAATCTCATGGCTCATCATGGCAAGGAAATCGCTTTTGGCCTGGGCCGCCAGTTCAGCTTCGCGGGTTGCCTTCTCGGAGAGTTCAGCCAAGCGCTTTAATTCCGTTGCGCGTGCTTCGAGGTCGTCTCGAAAATACTGAGATTCGATCAAGTGCTGCAAGAGATCGAGTTCGGTCCATTTGCGTTCGGCGGTATCGGGAGAGCGCTCAGCAGTCTCAGGCTGAAAATCGGCCAGCGCGGTACCTTCTTCGACACATAGTTGTTTCAGACCGGAACCTCCTACCAAAGCGTCCAAAGCCCGTTTACTGAACTGAGACTAAGAAACCTTTTCGGCAAGTCCCGGTTTGTTGTTACTCAGCTTTGGAAAAGCTACGCCTTAGTGCGTTGCGTCGCGTACGGGGTAAGTGCCTGTGGGGACTGCTGAAGGACTCGGAAATTGCCCCCTGTTGGGAAATCGGAATGTAGTCAGGCTGATTCGATGACGATCTGGTCGACATAGCACCACGCCCAATCCTCACCTGGCTCGCGCGATCGCATGAGCGGATGCTGAGTTGCATGATAGTGTTTCGTCGCATGCTTGTCCTTGGACGAATCGCAACATCCAACATGTCCACAAGTGAGACACATTCGCAAATGAACCCAGTCATCCCCCATTTTGAGGCACTCTTCACACCCTTGTGTGTGCGGCGTAACGTTCCGAACCTGATCCAGATGTGTACACGTTTTCAATGAATGATCTCCTTTTCTTCCGGCACCCTTACGTTCACATTACCTGTTTCCAGGTTCGCGATACGATTATCCAGTCGGGTAAGCAGGTGGAACTCGAGCCTAAAACGCTTCAATATCGCGGGACGGACCGAATGGAGGTGAGAAGGACAATGATGAACGCAGTTTCAAGAAGGCAGTTTCTGAGCCGAGCGGGACTTGCCCTGACTGGAGCTTCCTATCTTTCCTCAGAACCTGAGCGTCTGAATGCAAATCCGCTAAACATGCCTATCGGATTTCAGGCGTATGACGCAAGAAAAGCGCTGATACAGGACTTCGATGGTGCTTGGAGGACTCTGGCAGGATACGGATTCCAAACGGTGGATCTAGTGTCGTTTGCAGGCTACGGTTATGAGAACTCGCGGCTTTCGCAGATGAGCGCGCGCCAGATTCTGCGCTCGATGAACGCGGCCGGTATCTCTTGTGAGAACTGTCAATTTGAATATGACGAACTCCACGATACGTATGACAAGAAGATCAGCTTTTCACACGAGCTTGGGCTGAAGAACATCGTCTGCGCATCCGCTATGGGCAGGACCAAGACTGGGGATGACTGGAAATGGCAGGCGGGCCAACTGAACGCGCTCGGCGACAAGATGAAACGCGACGGTTTCAAGCTGGGTTACCACAATCACGAAATCGAGTTTATCGCTGTGGATGGCGCGATGCCGTATGAAATCTTGATGCGGGAAACGGATCCAAAACTGGTCAAATTCCAAATCGATGTAGGCAATTTAAGCTTTGCGGGACAAGATGCTGTCGCGTGGCTAACGCGCTACCCGGACCGGTACTTTTCTATGCACGCTAAAGATTTCTCACCCGGAAAGATGAGCGTGCCCGTTGGGCAAGGCGTTATTGATTGGAAAAAAGTGTTCGAGGCGGCGAAAGCAGCGCACATCGAAAACTATTTTGCCGAGTGCTCCAGTTACGGCGCACGAACTTTGCAAGGAACGCCGGCAGCAGCCTGGCCATCCGATATCATGGACCAGCTCAGGCTTAGCTGTCTTTTTCTTCGGAACTTCACAGTTTGAGTTGGTGGGCCCGGGAAGAGATCAACGACTTTTCCGAGCGCGCCCCGACGGCTGTTTGCCCAAGAACTCGTGAGCGACATAGTGTACAGGTGTCGCCGATCTGCCTTGCAATGTCGGCACAACGACGCTGACCAAGCCCGGACCGTATAGTTCGGCATGAAACGAAACAGTTCCGATGCACGGGCTGCCTGCGTCGCAGATCATCTCGAGTATTTCGGCGCTGCCACCGTGACCAACAACGGCTGCTTCCCCGGCCCCGCTGGCCTGTTGTAAGGCCTCGGCGGCTCCGATCGCACTCTCATCATTGATCCCAGCAATGAGAACTTTCTTACGCGGCCGCCTGCGAAGAAAACTTTTCACGGCGCTTCTTGATGTCGCTTTATCGCCGCCGCCGTCAAGGTGTTCAACAGATTTTTGGGCCAGAGGTCCAAACCGCTCTTCGATTCCGCGCAACACTCCGATCAGCCGGCTCTGAACCGTTCTTCCCGCCCGAGGCGACTCGAGGAGCAAGACGGCATCCGGCCGGCCTCCCCAGCGCTGGGAGGCGTATTCGGCCAAAGCCATCCCGGCAGAGAATCCGGCGCGGTAATTGTCAACGCCGAAATAGAGAGTGCCGTGATGGGGATTGACTATCGAGATCAGAGGGGTTCCAGATTTTGAGAAGATGTCCGCGATGACTGGCGCGACGTGCTCGAAAAGTTGAAACTCGATCCCAATGTCCACCTTGCTCTGCGCCATGGCTTCGGCATTTCTGATCGCAATTTCAGCGTTTCGATCGTTGTCCCAGACAAGGAGATCGATTCCAGCTGCGTCCGTCGCTTTCTCCAGGCTGCGTTCGATTTCAACCGCAAGAGAAATTTGTTTCGATAGGTTGGCGAATCCGAGCTTCAAGCGTTTTCGCACCCGGTTCAGACGGTACTGCCGGCCTGATTGACTAAGATAGTCGCGGGAACGGAGAGTATGCAGGATGCGGTAAGCGGTTGTATGCGGGATACCGGTCCGCTGAACGACTTCTTCCAGGGTCAAAGGTTCCTCGCCTGGCCCAAAGCAATCTAGAAGGTCGAGTGTTTTGGCGACAATCGGGACCCAATACTTGTCCGTCTTGCGAGTGGTTTCAGACGGCTTGTTGTTAAGCTTTTGGTCCATAATGAGAAATTTCTTGACACATTTAGGCGAATCAGTATAGTAACTAACGCTAACCTTACCTGAAATGAGTTCATTAGGGAACCCTGGCGATATGTGGCTAAACCGGGCGGCGCTGGTGCTCGGATGCATGAGCCTGAGTCTACGGTTTGCCGCCGCCGAGCAGCCCTATACGACATGGAAGGACTATCTGGGGGGCACCGATTCAGCGCAGTATTCCGCGCTTACCCTAATCAACAAATCCAACGTAAAGCAACTGAAGCTGAGCTGGTTCTATCCAGCTGGAAATAACGGTTCTGAGTTTGACTTCAATCCAATCGTGGTTGATGGGTTGATGTATGTACTCGGAAAAAACAGTGCCCTCGCCGCGATCGATGTGGCTACGGGAAAGGAAGTTTGGGTTCACGAAGTCAACTCGACTCTGGTTGCTCACCGCGGCATTAATTACTGGGAAAGTAAAGACAGATCCGACCGGCGAGTCCTGTTCATGGCTGATAACTGCCTGCAGGCGATCAATGCTCGAACCGGCAAGGAGATTGCATCGTTCGGTGACAACGGCCGGGTGGATTTACGCCAAGGTCTCGGCCGCGATCCGAAAACTATCACATTGATTCAATCGTTCTCGCCAGGCCGAGTCTTTGAAAACCTCATTATCCTCGGTTCTGCCACAGGCGAGGAGTATGACTCTCCTCCCGGTGACCTTCGTGCTTATGACGTGCTTACCGGAAAGATGGTATGGATTTTCCACACAATTCCGCACCCTGGTGAAAAGGGCTACGACACATGGCCGAAGGACGCGTGGAGACGCATTGGGGGAGTGAATGCCTGGGGCGAAATTACGATAGACGAGAAGCGTGGGATCGCGTACGTTCCGCTTGGCGCTCCTACGTACGATTTTTACGGCGCTGACCGGAAGGGCGCGAATCTTTTCGCCGATTGCCTGCTGGCGCTCGATGCCCGCACGGGGAAATATTTGTGGCATTTCCAACTGGTCCACCATGATTTGTGGGACTACGATGCGACTGCCGCTCCAAAACTGATATCAATACGGCACGACGGCAAAATCGTTGACGCAGTCGCGGAACCTACGAAGCAGGGCTTCCTCTTCGTATTCGATCGAGTGACCGGCAAGCCGCTCTGGCCGGTGGAGGAACGGACGGTTCCGAAATCAGACATGCCCGGAGAAGAAGCTTCTCCAACCCAGCCTTTTCCGACCGCACCGCCGCCATTCGCACGGCAAAAGTTCAGCGCGGATGAGATCAACTCGTACATAGCCGATCCAGAGGAACGCGCGAAATGGCGCGACACCGTGCTGAGCGCGCGCAATGAGGGAGTGTTCACGCCACCGGGGTTTCGCAACACGATTGAAATGCCGGGCAACAGTGGGGGCGCAAACTGGGGTGCTTCGGCCATTGATCCGGCCACAGGAATGATGTACGTCGAATCGAAAGATTCGCCTACCATGCTGCAGCTCGAGGGCAAGCCGCCCAAAGTAAATTTGGATGCATTCGGATCGCCCGAACGGCAGGGCCGAGTTGTTTATGTACAGCATTGTCAGATGTGCCACGGCCCGGAACGGAAGGGTTCGCCTCCGGGAGTTCCTTCTTTGGTCAACGCTGTGACGCGGCTCGGAACTGATCGCGTCAGATCGACCGTCAAGGTTGGAGCGCCCCCCATGCCCTCCTTTGCGAGTCTCTCGACCAAGGAAGTAGATGTGTTGGTTACTTTCCTTGCACATCCCGAGGCCGGCGACGTTTCGAAGGAAAGTCTGGCATGGCTCGGCCGCGCACCCCGGCTGGACACATCATCGGCGTCCGATTCTTCTCCCGCCCGGTATTGGTCAGGATACGGTTACATGAATTCGAGCGAGGGACTGCCGGCGATCAATCCACCGTGGTCTACGCTAACCGCCTACGATCTCAATACAGGAACCATCAAATGGCAAATTCCGCTGGGCGAAGTCTCGGCGCTAGTTGCCAAAGGGATCAGAAACACGGGCAGCAACTGGCCCAGAGGCGGACCAGTTGTGACTGCGGGCGGCCTAATCTTTGCAGGTACACGATCAGACCGGAAAATTCGAGCGTACGACAAGGACACGGGAATCTTGCTCTGGGAAAAGGAGCTGCCGGCGAGGGTCGATGGTGTTCCATCCGCGTTTGAGCTTGGGGGGCGCGAATATCTCGCGCTTTGTGGCAGCGATGTTGAGCGGTCAGTGCCTGACACTGAGATCATAACTTCGCCGCCCGGCAAAACCCCTGTGCAGGGCTATTATGTTTTTGCTTTGCCCGATGACAAGGGCGAGGCGGACGGGGCGCGATGAGCGTGGGCGCATATTTTGGTCGGAGAACTTAAATGAAACTCCTGTTTTATATCTTCACTATTTTTCTCGGAATCGTGCTTGCTGTCCATTTAGCGATGAATGGGAAGGTAGGCAGCATGCTGAGCAACCCTCGGGTCGCGAACGCGCTTTTCTGGTGCGTCGGTGCAGTTGCCGCCGTGATCATCGGGCTGACAGGCTGGCGTTCAGGTGCCCTGAACGGCCTCCGCAACGTTCATCCCATTTTGCTTACGGCCGGCGCGCTGGGGGCGTGTTTGGTATTTGCAATCGCGTGGTTGCTCCCGCAAGTGGGCGCTCGGGCTGTTTTCATCACGCTGATCGCCGGGCAGGTTCTCGGTGGAATGATCTTGTCCCACTTTGGATGGCTGGGTTCTCCGGTGCAACAGATTTCGCTCACAAATATTTTCGGAGCCGTGGTGATGATCGGCGGGGTCGTGTTGGCGACCTACACAAGATAGATTCATATTTCGCCTTCGCTGATCGCATACATCAGGAGCTTGCCCGTGGACAAAGTAAAACTAGCTAAATCGAAGCTGGAAGTCAGCGCCCTTGCGATGGGAACAGACTTGATTGGAAGCAGGATTGATCGCGAGACCTCGTACCAGCTGTTCGATTTCTACAAGGAGCAAGGCGGAACGTTCATCGATACCGCGAACTTCTATTCGAGCTGGTTCCCGGGCTGCCAGGGCGGCGAGAGCGAAACGACAATCGGCTGTTGGATGAAGGAGCGACGCAATCGCGACGAGATCGTCCTTTCATCGAAGCTCGGTTTTGACTATCCGGAATGTGCGGGGGGCTTGAGGGCAACTGAGATCGAGCGTGAGTGCGAAAAGAGTCTGCAAAGATTCCAGACGGACAGGATCGACCTTTACTATGCGCATCGAGATGATCGCGACACACCGATCGAGGAAACGATGGAGGCGTTCGATCGCTTAATTAACGCAGGTAAGGTGCGGGCCATTGGAGCTAGTAATTTTCGCCTCTGGCGTATCGTCGAATCGAATGCAATCAGTGAGTCAAATGGATGGAGTGTCTACTCCGCCATTGAACAGAGATACACATACTTGCGTCCACGCCATGACGCCGACTTTGGCCCGCAAATCTTCATGACGCAAGATCTGAAGGACTACGCGCATTTTCATGGAATTTCGCTGATCGGGTATTCGGTTCTTCTACAGGGAGCTTATACTCGCCCCGACCGTGAACTGCCCGCACAGTTTGCCGGCCCGGATACGAATGCACGTTTAGAGGCGCTGAAGAAAGTAGCGGGTGAAGTCGCACGCCCGCCTAACCAGGTAATCATTGCATGGATGCGGCAGAGTAAGCCATCGATACTCCCGATCATCGCGGGCAGCAGAATCGAACAGTTAGCAGAGAACATTGCGGCACTCGAACTTACGCTGAGCAGTGATCAGATGCACCGCCTTGATACAGCGGGCAATCCGGTCATTAAGCAAGCTTGGCTGCAGCCGTCATGAACACGTCAGCATAGGAACTCTAAACAGAAGGGAAATAGAATGAACGAACATCATGTCACTCTGAACGTATGCATGGAGGCGGTACCCGGCCGTGAGCAAGAGCTCGAAAAGGAGTTGCGCGCGCTGATCGTGCCGACGCGCAGCGAACCCGGGTGTCTGGTGTACGTGCTGCATCGGGATCCGGAGGATCCGTGTATGTTCATGTTCTACGAAAAATTCGAAAGCCAGGCAGCGCTCGATGCTCACGTCAATTCCCCGCATTTTAAGAAGTTCCAGAATTACTGCAAGGGAAAGGCCGATCCTGTGGTCATCGTGAACGTGACGAAGTGGCGCGAGATCGACTGAATAGAAGGAGCATTCTCAAATGGCCGTTGCCGAATTCGAGGCTTTAAACTTTGTCGCGGGTGCATGGCATCGCAGTCGATCGTCGGAGTCGATCAACATTTTCAACCCAGCGAACGCGGAAGTGCTAGCAAGGGTGCCTTTAGCCGGCGGTGATGATGTGGCGGCTGCGGTGGCTGCTGCTTCGGCCGCGTTCCCCGGGTGGCGCCGCACTCCTCCCCAAAATCGGATTCAATATCTCTTTAAGTTCAGGCAGCTGCTTGAGCAACACGCAGATGAAATCGCCCGTCTCACTACCCAAGAAAACGGCAAAACTTTTGCGGAATCGCGAGCAGAATTGCAGCGGGGAATCGAAAACGTGGAAGTGGCGTGCGGTATCCCGACATTGATTCAGGGCTACAACCTGGAAGATGCCGCAAGCGGTATTGACGAAATCATGATTCGCCAGCCGCTCGGGGTGACTGCGGCAATTACACCGTTCAATTTTCCATCGATGATTCCGCTGTGGTTTTTGCCTTACGCTATCGCCTGCGGAAACACGTTCATTCTGAAGCCATCCGAGAGAGTCCCCCTCACGGCTCGCCGTCTTGTCGAGCTGCTGCATGAAACAGGCATTCCCAAGGGAGTTGTGAATCTGATCGTGGGAGGGAAAGCAGCCGTCGACGCGCTGCTCGAGCACCCCGATGTAAGGGCGATCAGCTTTGTCGGATCTACGCCGGTTGCCAGACACGTTTACGCGCACGGCGCTGCGCACGGCAAGCGGGTGCAATGCCAGGGTGGTGCAAAAAATTACGTTGTCGTGATGCCCGACGCAGATCTCGAGACGAGCGCCAAAATCGTCAGCGACAGTGCCTTCGGATGCGCCGGACAGCGCTGCCTGGCAGTTTCGGCGGCGATCACGGTGGGAGACGCCTCGAAGGCATTTACCGACGCAGTTGTAAATCTCGCATCGAACCTTCGTGTCGGCAACGGACTCGAAGAGGGTGTCCAGATGGGTCCGGTGATTTCATCGGCGAGCAAGACGCGCATCGAGCAATTAATCGGCAAAGGCCTGGCGCAGGGAGGCAAGGCCATCCTGGACGGCCGCAACGCCGAGATTGAAGGTGGTGAAAAAGGAGCGTTCCTGAAACCGACGATCCTGACCGACATTGGGCAAGACAATGAATTGACGAGTACAGAGATCTTCGGACCGGTACTGGCGTTGAAACCGGCGAAGGATCTGGATGAAGCCATCAGCATTCTTTCTCAAAGCGCCTACGGCAATGCTGCGTCTATCTTCACTTCAAGCGGGAATCACGCGCGAAAATTCCGCTACGAAGCGCCGACCGGCAACGTGGGCGTTAACATCGGCGTCGCTGCGCCCATGGCTTACTTCCCATTCAGCGGATGGAAAGGCAGCTTCCTTGGCGCTCTTCATGGTCAGGGCCGCGATGGTGTCGAGTTCTATACCGACAAGAAGGTCGTGATTGAACGGTGGCCGAAAGAGTGGTCTCGCAAATTCTGAAAGCGGGACAAATAATGATGGGATCTCGCCGGACATGAAAGCTCTCGTAAAATACGCTCCTGGCAACGGAAATGTCGACATCCTGGATGTCGAGGAGCCTTCATGCGGAGAGAACCAGGTGAAGGTGGAAGTTGCGTACTGCGGAGTATGCGGAACAGATATTCACGTTTTGCATGATACGTTTCGCAACTACCCTCCCGTGATTCTGGGGCATGAGTTTGCAGGCACCGTGGTCGAGGTGGGGCGCAACGTTGCCGGGGTGAGTCAAGGCGAGAGAATAGCCGGCCTGGGGGCCACGGCGGTCACTTGCGGTCAATGCCAGTACTGCCGCTCTGGATATTTTATCTTCTGCTCGAACAGGCGCGGGATGGGACACGGCGTGAACGGTGCGCTGGCGCGTTACGTCGTACTGCGTCCCGACCAGCTATACCGTATTCCTGAGGGATTTGCCTTAGAAGAAGCGGCCGTCAGTGAGCCATTCGCTGCGGCAGTGCAAGCGGTGACGGAAATAACGCAGGTGCGTATCGGCGACACGGCTCTAGTTTCCGGCCCCGGGCCGATCGGGCTCCTGTGTTTGAAGCTGCTGGTAGCGGAAGGCGTCAAGACAATTGTGGCCGGGGCATCTGGTGACAATGGCCG
Source organism: Bryobacteraceae bacterium (assembly GCA_051003475.1). Taxonomy (GTDB): domain Bacteria; phylum Acidobacteriota; class Terriglobia; order Bryobacterales; family Bryobacteraceae; genus Bog-105. The sequence goes on along the minus strand of JBPCLH010000157.1, from coordinate 2,307 downwards.
TTTGGATGCTGCGCGCAGATTTGGTGCAGCCGCTGTCGTTAATGTTGGTGAACAGAATCTCGTTGATGCTGTGTGGGAAATTACTGGCGGCATCGGGGCCGACGTGGCTTTCGAATGTGCCGGCCACCCAAGTTCAGTGCGGGGCTGCCTTGAGTCGTTGCGCCCCATGGGGCAGTACACGCAAGTGGGAATTTGCGGGCGCGATATAGAGTTCCCGATCAATCAAGTCTTTTACAAACAGCTCACAATGCGCGGCTCGATTTGCTACACCGCTCGAACGTGGGATCGCATGATGAAAATCTATGCGCAGGGCCGGGTACGGTTGAACGATCTGGTTTCGACGAAGCTACCCATGTCAGATTGGCGCACGGCTTTTGATTTGTGCACGGAAAAGAAGGCCTTGAAAGTGCTCCTTTATCCAGAGGCATAAACGGCATGAGTACTCTCGTCACGATTTACAAGAGCCCTTTGTTTGAAATGACGCAGACCACGCCCACGTGCTTGTGGAACGATTCGGCGAGCCTTTCAGAATTGACGTATTCCATCGAGCACGGCGCTGTGGGTGCAACTTGCAATCCGGTAATCGTGCTGGAGGTACTGAAGAAGGAATCGGATATCTGGAATAACCGTATTCGTGCGCTCGTGAACGAGATGCCAGGCGCTACGGAAGAACAGATCGGCTGGAGGCTGGTCGAAGAGATCTCGGCAACGCGGGCGCAGTTACTCCTACCTATATTTGAAAAGCAGAAGGGTAAGAACGGTCGGCTTTCCATCCAAACCGACCCTCACTATTACCGCGATTCTGAGGCACTTCTGGAGCAGGCACTGCGGTTCGACGCTCTGGCAGCAAATATGCTTGTGAAGATTCCTGCAACGCAAGCGGGGATTATCGCAATTGAGGAAGCCACATACAAAGGGATAAGCATCAATGCGACGGTTTGTTTCACCGCGCCGCAGTGTATCGCGGTAGCGGAAGCCGTGGAACATGGGTTGAAGAGGCGAGAGCGCGAAGGCAAGGACATCTCTACGATGGGCCCGGTTTGCACCATCATGGTGGGAAGGCTCGATGATTGGCTGAAGGTAGTGGCCGAAAAACGAGATGTCATTATTGATCCCGGATACCTCGAGTGGGCCGGCGTAGCGGTGTTTAAAAACACTTATCGCATCTTCCGAGAACGTGGATACCGCATCCGGCTGCTCTCAGCGGCGTTCCGCAACCATATGCACTGGAGTGAGTTGATTGGCGGAGACGTCGTGATCTCGCCGCCGTATAAATGGCAGCTTCGGTTCAACGCAAGCGACGTAGGAGTGGCGTCTCGAATCGATAAGGCGGTTGACCCGAGAATCATCGAAGAACTGCGCAACAAGTTTTCCGATTTCCGCCGGGCGTACGAGGAAGACGGGCTCGCTATGCAGGAGTTTGACGCGTTCGCGCCCACGGTGCGGACGCTCCGGCAGTTTATTGAAGCGTGCCATGAGCTGGCTACACGTATTCGAGATTTGATGCTGCCTAACCCAGATGCCACACTCGCGTAGCCGGTTTGCGGTCGCGGCAGTTGCCGCTTTTTCGTTGATATGCTTGTCGGCCATTTCTGCGAGCAACGCATCGCGTTCGGCTGCTGTCTTCAATGGCACGACTCTGGCCGGATGGCACGTTCTGGGCGCCGCCGATTGGCGGATACGAGATGGCGAGATCGTTGGATCAGCTGAGAAGGCGAATAGCGCAGGCGGGTGGCTTGTGCTTGATCACGCGTATGAAGACTTCAAATTGGAATTTTCGTTTCGGTGCGCCACTTGTGAAACTGGCGTGCTGCTCCGTGCCGCACCGTTAAACTGGTCCCATTTTTCTCATCCGCCGAAAAGGGGTGATCGGCTGAGCGGTATCTATGTTTCCCTCTCGGGAGCGGATGCAGGCTCGATGTCTGTCGTGACCCTGGATGTGCAAGGCAGAGTGATCGATCAGAAATCGCTGCCAAAGCCGAGCGGCGAATATTCGCCTGTTCAGATCAGCGAGCGCCCGGATGGGTGGAAACAAGTTCATATCACGATGCGTGGCGACGCGGTATCAAAACCCGCGAAGGGCAACATGATCTCTGCTGCAGCGGACGAGCGTAGCCGTTACGGCCAACTGGCGCTGCGCATCTCCGGTCCTGCCGGCGCTGAAGTGCGCTTCAAAAGCATTGAGGATGTCCCGAGCTTAGTTGAAGGTTAGGGCGGCTGAGTTTCATGTTACGCCACTTTCTCAGAAGAGGCGCTGGATTTGTGTTCTCTCCCGAGGGCGACGGCAAGAGCCCAGAGGTCTCGATG
>JBPCLH010000156.1:0-17749 GCA_051003475.1 Bryobacteraceae bacterium | reverse complement strand
ACGCTAGCTTTGATCGGAAATGTCGAGGCAGAAGCTGCCGAGGCGAACCACACTTGGTCGTCGCCGAGACGTTTTCGATAAGGACGTTAGAAGGGAGTCGCTGACGATTGCGGCGGGCGCGGTCCTTATATATGGGTATTGAATGGCATTTTGGTACTTTCGTACTGGTTGCGGAGAGCGCGCTTTCTTTGGATCACGGGCTCCGTTGATAGCGGCATCAGGCTCATACTACTTGAGACAGCTGTTCGAAGCAACAGCGCCGCTCAGCAAGAAAGCGCCACGGGTCGTTACGCGTAGCGTCCGTCGCGGCAGCGACTTCGTTCATAACCCGCTACCCGTAGAAGTAGCGTGCTAGGCACCTCGCGCGGAGCTACAACGCGATCGGTACCGGACTTTTCCGCCGCTCGGAAGCTATCGGACGCCACTCGTCAACAGCTCGCCGCCGCTTCAATCCACCCCTCACGCGATAATCTCAGTTGATGTCGCGAGTTCGTCAAATCACGCAAACCCTCGGCATCGTCGGCATCGCCTTCCTCCTCGCTCTCGCCCTTTTTCTGCTCTTCTATTTCACCGGCCACGGCGCGCTCCTCGCTCTCGACATCCTCGCCCTCATCCCGCTCGGTGCCATCATGGCCTTTCGCGCCTTTCGCTTCGCTCAGCGAAACCTGCTGTGGAGCCTCCGCAATCGCCTCCTCTTTGTCTATGGCCTGTTCGGCGTTCTGCCAATTCTTCTCCTGTTCGTGCTCGCCGGCCTCGGAACGTGGGCGCTTCTGAGCGAACTCGCTATTTATCTCGCGAGCTCAGCCCTTGATCGACGCATCGACTCTGTCCATACCGCTCTCGAAACCGTGCAGAGAGTGCCGCCGGATGATCGCCAGGAAGCTGTACCGCACGTCGTGCAAGCGTTCAACCCGATCTTCCCCGGCATCGTTTTCTACGTCAAGGATGCGACCGGGGACCATCGCTATCCTGCCGCCAGCCCCCCACTTCAAATACCTCCGGGATGGAAAAACGTGAACGGCTTGCTGTTTCTGAACGGCCACTTTTACGCTTGGTCTCACTACGCCGATGCCAAAGGAGAGATCACGACTCTCGCGCCATTGTCGGACGACATAATTGCGAATCTTGTCCCTAACCTGGGCGTGATAGCCCTCGTTGAAAGTCCCGAAAAAAGTGAAGAACGTGGGCCGCCCGTCACGGCCGGCGGATTACACGTTCAGACAAATGGAAATCCAGAAGATCCTAACTTCACCTTCACCAACTCTGCGGGTCCTGCCACCCGCAGCCGGCGAAGTCGAATACCTCCGCCCGTCAACAACTTCGATATTCAGATCGCATGGCCTTCAACACGCCCGCATTTCCACTTGAACAGGCCGGGACAAACGCATCCCGGTGTCCTATGGGTCCAGTCTCGACCTTCCGCCGTGTTGAGCAGCTTCTTCTCCGGTATTGAGTTCCTTCGAGGCCTTTTATTCGACGTGTTCGTCGCCATCGCCGTTCTTTTTCTAATCCTCGAGCTGGTTGCGCTCGTCATCGGCGTCTCGCTTTCCCGCCGCATCACCCGTGCAGTGAACCAGTTGTATGAAGGCACGCGCCGCGTGATTCACGGCGACTTTCGTCACCGCATCCCTGTTCGCACCACCGACCAACTTGGCGAACTCGCGGAATCCTTCAATCAGATGACTGGTAATCTCGAACGACTGCTTTCGGTCGAGAAAGAAAAGGAACGCCTGCAAACGGAAATCGAGATTGCTCGCGAAGTGCAAACCGAGCTCTACCCGAAATCGGCGCCTCCCAATTGTGGATTGCAGCTGACCGTCCGCTGCGATCCCGCTCGACTGGTATCGGGCGATTACTACGACTATGGCGAGGTCGCAAACGGCAAGCTTGCCTTCGCGATCGGCGACGTCGCGGGGAAGGGAATTTCCGCCGCACTCCTGATGGCCACCTTGCAGGCCGCTCTTCGAGCTCAGCTCAGCCATTATCAGCCGATGCGGGAAAACGAGTGCAGTCGCCTTCCCGAGCTTGATACCGCAAGCCTTGTGTCGCAGCTCAACCAGCAGTTATACGCACACACCTCGCCCGAGAAATACGCAACCTTCTTTTTCGCCCTGTTCGATGAGAAATCGCGCAGCTTGACGTACACGAACGCAGGTCATTTGTCCCCCTTGCTGTTTCGGAATGGCGACGTCGTGCCGCTCGATTCAAATGGGACTGTAGTAGGGGCGTTTCCCTTCGCGAAATACGACGAGAGTTGCCTCAGTATCGATCGGGACGATCTCCTGGTCTGTTATACAGACGGAATCACCGAACCCGAGAATTCCTATGGCGAGATGTTTGGAGAAGAGCGGCTGATCGAACTCGTGAAGAAGCACTCGCACCAGGGCGACGAGGAAATTGTTCGGAATATTCTCGAGGCTGTTCGGAGCTGGACCGGAACGCCTGAGCTCCACGACGATATGACCTTACTTCTCGCCCGACAGGTGACTGTCTCGTGAAGATTCTCAGCGCTGCCGAGATGCGCGAAGTCGACCGCCTCACTATCGAGCGCGGCATTCCCGGGCTTATCCTGATGGAAAACGCCGGAAGCCGAGTCGTCGATTTCCTTTGTGAAACTTTCGCCCCGCTCGGCGAGCAGCATGTCGCCGTGATTTGCGGTAAAGGCAATAACGGCGGTGACGGATTCGTGGTCGCCCGGCAACTGTTCACGCGCAAGCTTTGCCGTGAACTGACCGTCATCGAACTTTTCAATCCTGACAGCCTAAAGGGGGATGCGCTCGCGAATCGACGAATGCTCGACGCTTGCGGCTGCCCGGTTTTTCGCGAATTCAAAAACGAAGCCAATCTGGCAACCATCGTGATCGATGCCGTACTCGGGACCGGCTTGACCGGCGAGGCGCACGGCCCGTCTCTCGATGGAATCCGGATGATCAATGCTCGATTCCCCATGGCCAGGAAGGTGGCAATCGATATCCCCTCCGGTCTGTCATCTGACGAAACGAACCCAACCGCGGAAAACCCGAAAAGTGAATTCGTTCGCGCCGACTACGCAGTCACTTTTACCGCCCCGAAGCGCAGCCAGTCGCTGTCGCCGAGTTACGAGCTCATGGGCAAGCTGAAAGTGGTGCCCATCGGAAGTCCCGCTGAATTCTGCAAAACGAACCCAAACCTCAAGCTCAACCTGACCACCCCCGAAGAGATTCGCTACTTATTCGCCCAGAGAGCCCGTAACTCGAACAAAGGACTGTATGGCCACGTCCTCGTGATTGGGGGTTCGTTTGGTAAAAGCGGTGCTCCGGCCATGGCTGGATTGGGTTCGTATCGCAGCGGGGCGGGTCTTGTGACCGTTGCAGTCCCGAAGGACGCACTACCAACCGTGGCCGGCTTTCGGCCCGAGCTCATGACGGAGCCGCTCGACGGCCCGCTTCCAGAGCTCTTGAAAGGCATGACAGTTCTCGCCATCGGCCCAGGTCTGGGAACCGCCCCCGAGACAGTTCGTTTGGTAAAACAGGTCTACGAAGAGGCCGATCTCCCGGCCGTCGTCGATGCCGACGCCCTGAACGCGCTGGCCGGCGCACTGCCCGCGATCACGAAAATCCGAATTCTGACCCCTCATCCCGGCGAGATGGCCCGCCTCATCGGCAAGTCAGTCAAAGAGGTTCAAGCCGACAGGTTGAAGGTCTCGCAGGACTTGGCTCAACAAAGCGGAGCGGCCATCGTTCTCAAGGGCGACCGGACGATCATTGCCTTTCCGGATTGCGAAGCTTGGGTGAACCCGACGGGTTCACCCGCCATGGCAACAGGCGGCACGGGCGACATCCTGACCGGAATGATTGCCGGAATAGTTGCCCAACATCCCCGCGATTGGAAACAGGCTGTAATTGCAGCGGTTTGGTTACATGGCCGGTGCGGCGAACTGGCCGGGAAATCCTGGGGCGAGCAAGCCATGTTAGCCACCGACATGTTGGAGTTTCTGCCCGAGGCCATGAATGAAATCAGGCCTGGAGTTTGAGACGCATTCGGACGAGGAAACGCGAGCGCTCGGCAGACACCTCGCCAACATGCTCCCGGACCGGGGAGTCGTCATATTGATCGGGGATCTCGGCGCGGGTAAAACGACTCTTGCCAAAGGCATTGTCGAAGGCCGCGGCGTCGCAAGCGCAGAGGATGTCTCCAGCCCCACGTTCACTCTTATCCACGAATATGGCCAACCAGTGGGTGTCTACCACGTTGACCTGTATCGTTTAGACACGTTAGACGAAGCGCGCCGCCTTGGGCTTGAAGATCTATTCGAGCAACCAGCGCTTGTCTTGCTCGAATGGGGAGAGCGCTTCCCCGAGTTGCTGCCCGATGAGCGTGTCGAGATTCGTCTCAGTGATAAAGGCGAACAAACGCGCTCAGTTCAAGTTCACGGCCTCGCGCGCTAGCTCCGCCCGGCGGAAGTTGCAGCCTTAGCGGTCCGGCACTCAACTTCATGTTCCGAGAGTTCCCCGCTGGTCTTGAAATACCGGCCGCACGACTCGCAACGAAATTGATTCGCATCCGGTCCGGCAAGCCGTCCCGTTACTATGTGCTCGCCTTCTTCATCGCGCCCAAACGCGCCGTCCACAGGCTGTGCTCCGCGACCCTCACCGAATTCAGGACGTGATGCTGAGAGTTTTTCGGCAGTCGAATGCTTTCCGGACTTATTAGACGTTTGGGCGTTGAGTATTTCGGCCGTCGATTCCGCGGTATCCTCGTCTCCCTTGGCAGGATGACTCTTGCGCGCAGACTCATCCGAGTCGGGATAGTTCATTTTCCTGTCCATATCGGCTCCTCTATTTGAAGACCAACTCCCTGCGTTTCCAGTTTCGCCCCAAAAAGATACGAGTAACGGCGGCTGGACGCTGCTTGTCTTCTAAGCGTATGAACACCATGAAGGCTGAATCGGCCGATTTCAAATCGCTGAAAGATTTGAAGCCCATACTCTCGTCGCCTCCTCCTTGTTTAAGCATTTATATGCCACTTGATGCCGCGCCCGCGAATCAAAGCGCCAAGGCGAATGCTCTGCGATGGAGAGAATGTCTCCGCACGCTGGAGCCGAAAATTCAACAAAACGGCTCGGAAGCCCATAACCTTCTGGAGTCCGTGTCCGATTGGAACACGATATGGGCAGAGGGAAGGCGGGCGTCGAAATCGATTGCTGTTTTCCGGTCTCAAGACGTCTTCCGTGTAACCGCAGTAGATGAATCGGTGAGAGGTAAAGCCGTTTTGGGACCGCACTTTTATGTGCGTCCGTTATTACCGGGGCTGACAAGAGAGAACGCTTTCTATATTCTCGCGCTGAGTCAAAAAGACGTCCGAGTGCTCCGTTGCACTCGCAGCACGTCCGACGAGGTTGGCTTGCCTGCATCAGTTGCAACGAGTTTCGATGGGTACATGAACATTGCGAAGCCAGATCACGTAACTGATAACCGGTCGAGTCCGGGTCCGAGCGCCGGTTCATCAAAAGGAGTGATGTTCAGCACATCGACGGACAAGGAAGATAAGGGCGAGTATCTGGCGCACTTCTATAAGCAAATCGACCGCGGGCTAAACGAGATACTGCGCGGGAAGACAGATCCGGTCGTGCCCGTCGGTGTTGAATACGAGCTTGCGCTGTATCGCACGCTGACCACCTGTCTCCACATCATCGAAGAAGGAGTTCATGGAGCGCCAAACAGCCTGAAAGCTGGCGAGATGCACGCCCGCGCCCTGGATGCTCTCTCGAGTCAATACAACAAGAAGGTAGACGAAGCCTTAGCCGAATATAACCACAAGGTCGGCGGAGGCGCGTCGAACCGGCTCAAGGACATTGTTCCGTCCGCGCATGACGGTCGTATTCTGACTCTTCTCGTCTCGGACTCGTTAGAGACAACCGGATCGTTTGACGAAGCGACCCATACAGTGAAAGGCCGCAAAACCGGTAGCTCTGAAGACGAGGACTTGGTCAATGACGCCGTGGTGCAAACCATTCTGCATGCCGGCCAAGTGTTTGTTGTGCCGAATGGGAAAATGCCCAACGGCGCTCCTTTGTCGGCTGTCTTTCGCTTCTAAACTCGGTACAATTCTGAGTACAGGAGGCCCAATGCCGTCCATCGTGAGTACCGCACAGGAGCCTCAATTACTCCGCAGCGGTTTTTCTCGCCGCACTTTCGGGCGAATTGCGAGTGTTCTCACAGCTGGTGTCGCGCTGCCTTTTTATAACGAGCACGCGCTCGCGCAGCTGTCGAAACTGCGCGACTTACCGCCCGATGCAGTCAAGATTAATGCCAACGAGAATCCGCTAGGGCCCTGTCCCGAAGCTGCAGATGCGATTTACAACGCCGTAAAACAAGGCGGCCGCTACATGTTCGAGCAAACTGACGTCCTTGCGGATACTTTGGCTGGCGTTCTGGATGTGAAGTTCAGCAACAAGCCGGAAGAAAGCTTCGTCCAAATTTTTCCCGGTTCCAGCGCGCCGCTGCATCAGTCGGTAATTGCGTTCTGCTCCAAAGACCGGCCATTCGTAAACGCAGATCCCGGCTATGAAGCTGGCGCAAGAGCCGCCCTGTATGTGGGCGCAAAAGTTGTTTCGGTTCCGCTCAGGAAGGGAACTTATGATCACGATGTGAAAGCGATGTTAGCCGCAGCGCCCAATGCTGGTCTGTTCTATGTGTGCAATCCCAACAATCCGACAGGTACAGTTTCAAGCCATTCGGATATCGAATACCTGGTGGCGAATAAGCCGCAAGGTTCGATCGTAATGATCGACGAAGCATACATCCACTTCGCAAAGAATGCGGTTTCGTGCACGGATATGGCAGCGGCCGGTAAGGATGTGGTCGTGTTGCGGACCTTCTCAAAACTGTATGGAATGGCTGGGTTGCGCGCCGGGGCGGCGATCGCGCGGCCCGATCTGCTCGAAAGAATTATGCGATGGAGTTGGACTCCCATGCCAATTACGGGCACAATCGGCGCAACCGCCAGTTTGAAGGTGAAGGATCTGGAGACAGAACGCCGCAAGATCAACACCGATATTCGGGAAGATACGTTTAGCTGGTTGAGCGTTAAGAATGTCGAATTCATTCCTTCGGAAACGAACTGTTTCATGGTCAACGTGAAGCGATCTGGAAGAGATTTTTTCAAGGAAATGGCGCAGCAGAAAGTGTATGTCGGCCGGACCTGGCCGATCTGGCCGAACTGGGTTCGCGTCACCGTGGGAACGAAGGACGAGATGGCGAAATTCAAACAAGCTTTCGCCAAGTGCTTCAACGCCTAACTCACTCTCTGTTCGGACATACGACCGTCCACGAAGGATTCGGCAACTTTGTGGAACTGTGGCGATCTTTGAGCGTATAGGCAAATGAGGCGTAGATGTTCGACTTTTTACGCGGTGATTTTAGATTTGCCCTTCGGACGCTGTGCAAGAACCTGGCTTTCAGTCTCGTTGCGATAGCCACGCTAGCGCTCGGTATCGGGGCGAATACCGCCATTTTCAGCGTTGTCGATGCTGTAATTCTCCGGCCCTTGACATATCGGGAGCCGCAACAGTTGTTCGTCATTCACGAGATTGTCCCGAAGTTCGCAGCCATGGCGCCTTTGGTTCCGGTGAATGCGATGCATTTTCGCGAGTGGCGCAAAACGGCGCGTTCATTTGACGATTTGGCTCTGCTGGGCGGGATTACATTGAACCTCACCGGTTCCGGAGAACCGGAGCGCCTTCCCGCTGCACGCGTCTCTTACAGCCTCTTTCAGATGCTCGGAGTTCGACCGCAGCTAGGCCGCAGCTTCCTTAGAGAAGAGGATCACCCCGGGCGAGATCGCGTGGTCATTGTCAGTGACGAACTGTGGAAGAGCCGTTTCGCTTCTGATCCGAATGTGATCGGCCGCAAGATCGCGCTCGATGGCGATGTGTATCAGATCATCGGCGTCCTTCCGGCCAGTTTTCATTTTCCGAAGCTCAGTCAACTGTACGCGATGGCGATCTCGCGACAGCGGCCGCAGCTCTGGAAACCGTTTGCCGTGCGTGATGACGAACTCGATGACATGGGAGACTTCAACTTTGCTTGCATCGCCCGTTTACGTTCAGGCGTTTCGCCCGCGCAGGCCCTTTCCGAGCTGAACGTACTGCAAGCGAATATTGCAAAGCAAGTGCCGGAAAAGGTGGAGCTTCGCGCGGCATTAGTTCCGTTGCAAATCCAGATAACGGGCAGATCGCGAGCCGGTCTTGAGCTTTTACTGGCGGCCGTTGCTGCAGTTCTGCTGATCGCTTGCGTGAATATTGCGAATCTGCTGCTGACGAGAGCGACCATTCGCAGGCGCGAGATGGCGATTCGTAGCGTGATCGGCGCGAGTGGCTGGCGCCTTCTCAGTCCGATCCTAGTGGAAAGCTTGACTCTTTCGTCGATCGGCGGCTTTCTCGGCCTCGGAATCGCATATTGTGCGATCCGGCTTATCGTCGCGCACGCCCCGATGGACCTGCCGCGCATCGATGAAGTGCATCTCGACACCCGTGTTCTGTTTTTCACGCTCGCGATTTCAACATTCGCCGGCCTTCTTTTTGCGCTTTTCCCAGCCTGGAGTTTGGCGAAGGCCGATCCCCAAGAAGCGATGAAATCCGGCTCGAAAGGGAGCACGATGGGCCGGGGAGGCGGCCGGCTCCGTTCCCTTCTGGTAGGCGTGGAGGTTGGCTTGAGCGCCATGTGTCTCATTGCGGGCGGTCTTCTGCTACATAGTTTCCTGAACCTGCTCAATGTCGATAAAGGTTTCAATGCGCAACACACCATCGCAGTTGACCTGAACATGCCGGAGCGCCGGTATTCCGATCTCGAAAAAAGAGCGGCTTTTCTCCGTTCTGTGCTCGAACGCGTGGAATCACTGCCGGGAATTATCTCGGCCGGAGTCTCGAATATGCTGCCCCTTAGCGGTGAGGGCGGAAACAACATTTTGGGATTGGAAGGCACGAAATTGCCGCTGATGGAGCGGCCTATTGCCGATATACGTCAAGTGAACTCAGATTACTTCCGCACCATGGGCATTCGTCTTCGAGCAGGGCGCGTTTTCGGCGAAGGTGATCGCAAGAGCAAGGTCGCCCTCGTATCTGCGATAACGGCAGCGCGCCTTTGGCCGCGGCAGAATCCACTCGGTAAACGCTTCCGGATGGGCGGCGATGACAACTCGCCACTGATCGAGGTTGTAGGTGTCATCAGTGATGTCCGGAGTGTAAGCCTAAACAGAGGGCCTTCGCTCACTGTATACGTACCTTATTGGCAGCGCTTCTACATTGAGGCTTCACTCGTCGCAAAAACGGCAATCGACCCAGCCGCAGCTTCTTCGGAAATTCGGCGGGCGATACGCCAAGTTGATTCCGAGGTCCCTGTTCCGGCGTTCCGGACAATGGGGGACGTCGTGAGCGAGTCAGTGGCCCAGCGCAGATTTCAGATGAACCTCATCTTGATTTTTGCTTTTTCAGCGATGCTGCTGGTGAGTCTCGGAATCTATGGCGTAGTTTCCTATTCTGTGGCGCAACGCACGAGCGAAATGGGCATCCGCATGGCGCTTGGAGCGCAGTCCGGGAATATTCGTGGCATGGTCCTTCGCCAGGGTCTGCTGCCCGTGACCATTGGGTTGGGAGCCGGGCTGGTTGCTTCATTTGCCCTTAGCCGAGCCTTGACCAGCTTGCTTTTTGGTATAAGCACCACCGATCCAACTACCATTCTGGCTGTGACTGCGCTGCTCGTCGCAGTCGGAGCGGCCGCCACCTACGTGCCAGCACACCGGGCCACGCGTGTTGACCCAATAACGGCATTGCACTACGAATAAGCGCCGCCGGATATTGAATACGAGCGCCTAGAGATCTCGCAAATAGCATTCAGCAGTCACTCACGTAGGTTGTGGCGTACGCACCGCTTACTCTTACATTACTGCCGTAAGCTCACGCCACGATCTGCCTTGAGATTCAGCCACCGCGGCATAGGTGATTTCACCCTGATATGTATTCACACCTTCTTTGATCGCGTTGCTCTCTTCACATGCCTGTTCAAGACCCTTGTCTGCGAGCGTGAGCAGATAAGGAACGGTTGCATTCGTCAGGCCGAAGGTGGATGTGTGCGGCACGGCGGCGGGCATATTGGAGACACAGTAATGCAAGACGTCATCGACGTAGTAAACAGGATCAGTATGCGTGGTCGCATGTGCGGTTTCGACACAGCCGCCTTGGTCGATCGCCACGTCAACAATAACAGCGCCTTTTTTCATGCGCGAGATCATTTCACGCCGTACCAACTTTGGCGCGGATGCACCAGGAATAAGAACTGCCCCTATCACAAGATCTGCCTGATGAATTGCTTCGCGAACGGTGTACAAATTTGATGCCAACGTCCGAATCGAATTCGAATAAATGTCGTCAAGCTCGCGAAGACGATTGAGATTGCGATCAATGATGGTCACATTTGCGCCAAGGCCGCACGCAATTTTCGCGGAATTGTGCCCCACGATGCCGCCGCCGATCACAACGACGTTCGCGGGTGCAACACCAGGGATGCCGCCAAGCAGAATGCCACGTCCCCCATTGGGGCGCTCCAAATATTGAGCACCGACTTGCACGGCCATGCGTCCCGCCACCTCACTCATCGGAGTGAGAAGCGGTAGTGAATTGTCGGGCTCGCGGATAGTTTCGTAGGCGACGGAGTTGACCCGCGATTTGAGCAGCGCCTCAGTGAGTTCCGGCAGGGGTGCGAGGTGGAAATAAGTGAACAGGATTAGTCCCGGGCGAAAGCATGAAAACTCGATCGGCTGCGGCTCTTTGACTTTAACGAGGAGATCGGACTTGCTCCAGACATCGGCGGCCTTATCGAGAATGATTGCGCCTGCCTCCTCGTATTCTTCGTCGGCAATGGAGCTGCCTACGCCAGCCTGCGTCTCGACTAGCACCTCGTGTCCATGCTCGCGCAAAGCCGTGACCATGCTGGGTACACAGCCGACCCGAGTCTCGTGATCTTTGATTTCTTTAGCTACGCCAATGACCACCGAGCGATCTCCTCGCTTTTATTGTGGCGTATTAGTGCGGAGACTCTCCGGAACTCGGAGATGTGACGGGATCAGGGAGCGGCGTTGGCTGCACAGCCGGAGTTGTGGCGTCGTTTGCAGGAGTTACCGAGCTGCCATCGTGTTTTGGACTCAAGCCTAAACCGATCAGTGAAAGTGAATTGATTTTGCCATCATCAGGAAGCTTTTGGTCAGCCTGGAAGCGTTTCAGGGCGTCAGTCGAATCGTCCCCCCACCGGCCATTCACTTCACCTTTGAAATAGCCTCTGTCGGCGAGGGCTCTTTGGATTTCCCGATAGCGCTCGGGGTCGGGATGCAGTTGATAACTGGGACCACGCTTGCGGGCTGACCGTCTACCCTTTCCAGCACGGCCGCGCTTGCGCGAGCTCTGGTCTTTTGAAGAATTGACCGAAAACTGAGCGGAGGGTAACTTCGAATTCGTCGCGTCAGGAGTATGCGAGCTCGCCCAGGGTGGGAACACGGCAACTCCCAGGAAGGTGAAAGCAAACAGCCACTTCATCCAGAAACACGATTTTAGCATCGGAGCGGTATTTACCGACGAGCGGCGAACCGACCTTGCATCTGACGAACTTTATGTCATACTCGTAAATTCATGACACCTTTGGCCGCCCCATTCCATTACTCTCCGTTTTGGTTCCGGCCGAAGTCTTGCCGGGGGGCGCCCGCGTAAAGCTCAGTATTAAACAAGAAGCTTTTTGAAGCGAGGCCCGCCCGAGACGAGTGGGCCTTTACTATTTTGGATTGGAGTTGTGAGGGACAGATGATTATTTCGATGAAACCTCATGCGACGAAAGCGGAGATAGAGGCTGTTTGCGAGCGCATACGGGAATTCGGATACAAGGTGCACTCGAGCGAAGGCGAGGAGCGAGTCATCATCGGCGCCGTTGGAATCGGCGACGTTACAGCTTGCCTGGAATCGCTCGAAGCAATGCCGCAGGTGGAAAAGGCCGTTCGGATTTCCGCTCCATATAAGTTCGTCAGCCGCGAGTTTCGTTCCGTCAGGTCAGAGATAGAAGCAAACGGCACCGCGATTGGAGGCGATGAGTTCGTTGTGATGGCGGGGCCTTGCTCGGTTGAAAATGAGACGCAGATCATCGAGACGGCCCGGTTCGTGGCGAAACAGGGCGCGAAGTTCTTGCGCGGCGGAGCCTTCAAACCGCGCACCTCGCCCTACGATTTCCAGGGCATGGAACTTGAAGGACTTAAATTGCTGGGTCGCGCCAAGCAAGAGACAGGGCTTGGCATCATCACCGAAGTAATGAGCGACCGCGATGTCGAGATGGTGGCCGAGTATGCAGACATTTTGCAGATCGGCGCACGAAACATGCAGAATTTCGCGCTACTGAAGGAGGTCGGTAAGATTCACCGGCCGGTGATGCTGAAGCGCGGATTGAGCTCGACCGTAAAAGAACTACTCATGTCGGCGGAGTATATCGTGGCGCATGGGAACGCGAACGTGATTCTGTGCGAGCGTGGCATACGCACCTTCGAAACGGCGACCCGGAACACGTGTGATATTACTGCGATCGCGGTCCTGAACGAACTCTCGCATTTGCCGATCATTCTCGATCCAAGCCACGCCACCGGGAAGCGCAGTTTAGTGCCGGCGTTATCGAGGGCAGCTGTGGCCATTGGCGCCGACGGCCTGATTGTGGAGGTCCATCCCCAACCTGAGAAAGCAGTCAGCGATGGTGCACAATCACTAACGCTACATCAGTTTGAAGCTATGATGCGGGATTTGCAGCCGTACATCGCGCTGTGGAAAAAGGCACGTCTCGCGCAGATGGCGACAGCTCAGAACTGCGCAATCCGGGAGTGCAGGCAGCGGTCCGGTTAAAATTAAGTGGATGCAAGCAACTTCTTCCGGTGCGACCAGTTCGCCGCAGGCCCGGTCACCTTATTTGACTGTCGCGCTTGCCTGGCTGATTCCGGGGTCTGGCCACTTTTTGCTCGGGCGGCGTGGGCGTGCCGCGATCATCTTTGCCACCGTGGCCGTATCGTTCACTCTCGGGTTGCTGATGCGCGGGCCTCTGTTTCAGCTTGGCGGAACCGATCTCCTCTCACGGCTAATACAATTCGGCGGATTCGTCGGCGATCTTGCGTCGGGCCTCTTCTATTTCCTGGCAGTTTGGCTGGGCTATTCGCAGCCGGATGTTGCGGGCCATTCGCCGGATTATGGCTCCAAGTTCCTGGTAGCTGCCGGATTGTTGAATATTCTGGCGATGGTCGATGCGTATGAAATCGCGACTAAAGAAAAAGACTGATCGAGAGCCAAATGAAATTAAACCTCGATCATTTTGAAGTTTCCGTTCTGTTTGCGCTATTCGCAAGTATCATGCTGGGGCTGGTTACGAAGCGTACCCAGCAGGAGCGCGTTCAGTATGGTCTGTATTGTTTCGGCTGTTTCATGGTGGCTCTCTTCGGCATCGGTTGGGTAATGCATTTCCTGCATGGATAACGGCCGATCGGCCCAGTGCGTGACGCGTGAAGTTAGAACCATGAAGACCTTTTATATTGAGACGTTCGGCTGCCAAATGAATGCTCACGACTCCGAGAAGGTCGTGGGTACCATGCTCCAGCAAGGGTACACGCAGGTTGATCACCCTGACGAAGCCGACCTCGTCTTCTATAACACGTGCAGCATTCGCGACAAAGCAGAACAAAAGGTCTTCAACCGCTTGCAGCAATTTAAGCGCAATGCAGGGAAAGGGAAGATTTTCGGTGTTCTGGGATGCGTTGCGCAGCAGGAAGGCGAACGCATTTTCGAGCGCGCGCCTCACGTAAGTTTGGTAGCCGGATCCGCCAGCTACACCAAACTCCCCGAGATGTTAGTGCAACTCGAGGCAGGGAATCGCCGTGTTACGGGTCTTAGCCTCGACACAACGGAGACTTTCGATACGCCTTTCACGCGGCGAGACAATCCGCATCGCGCCTACATCACGATCATTGAAGGCTGCGATAAGGCTTGTGCGTATTGCGTGGTGCCCTTCACGCGCGGTCCCGAGCGGAGTCGCACGAGCGAGAGCGTGCTGCGCGAGGGGAAGGCTCTTGCCGAAGGCGGTTATTCAGAAATCCAGTTGCTCGGCCAAAACGTAAATAGTTATCGGGATCCGTCCCCGGCCGGTTGGGACTTCGCTCAACTTCTGGCCCGGACCGGCGGAATTCCCGGCATTCGCCGCGTACGGTTTACTACTTCCCATCCTCGCGATTTCATCAAAGACATTATCGAGGCCATCGATGCCAACCCGGCCTTGTGCAATCACGTGCATCTACCAGTTCAATCCGGATCAAACGCCGTGCTCTCCCGGATGCAGCGCCTCTATTCAAGAGATCAGTACATGCAGCGGATCGAGTGGATGAAGGCTGCCAAGCGCGATATTGCGATTACGACGGACATCATCGTTGGCTTTCCCGGTGAAAGCGAATCGGATTTCAACGAGACCATGCGCCTGGCCGAAGAAGTGGAATATGATTCGATGTTCATCTTCAAGTATTCGAAGAGGCCGAACACGTCCGCCTTAGAATATGACGACCATATTCCTGAAGAAGAGAAAACGCGGCGCTTCATGGTTTTGCAGGAACGGCAGCGCGGAATTCAGATTCGCCGGAACGCATCGTATATCGGGAAAACGGAAGAAGTGCATGTCGAGGGTTACAACGTTGCAACGGGGCAATGGATCGGACGCACAAGTCAAAATAAAACGCTCAATTTTTCCGATTCAATTCTGCCGGCGCCCGCCGAAGGCCGCACTCTGGTAGGGCAGTATTCAGAGGTGCTGGTAACGCGCGCCGGTCCGAACAGTCTAGCCGGCGAACGACGATCCCCCCAGGCGTCTCGCGTGCAGTAACCTTAATTGACAAACGGGCACAACGGGCACGAAACGCCGTGCGTCTATGGATTTGGGCAGGGGAGGCAAACGTGGAAGTCGAAATGAAAATCCGGGGTCTCATGATGGACCCGATGACCAATATGCCGATTGTGGTGCTGAAGGACTCCACCGGAGATGTGGTCTTGCCGATCTGGGTGGGTATCTATGAAGCGAATGCGATCGCGCTCGAGATTGAAAAGGTTACCACTCCCCGCCCCATGACGCACGACCTGATCAAAATTCTGCTCATGGGCCTCGACACGTCTATTACGAAAGTTGTCGTCAGCGAACTGAAGGACGACACATTCTATGCCCTGATCTGGCTTGAACGAGGCGGCAAGCTGATGAGCATTGACTCGCGTCCGAGCGATGCGCTAGCGCTCGCTCTGCGCCACGATTGCCCGATCTACGTTGAAGATAAGGTGCTTCAGTCATCTCGCAGTTCTAATAGCGCCTCAGAAAAGGTCAACAACGAAGAACTGCGCAAGTGGCTGGAGAATCTTAACGACGAGGATCTCGGTCGCTACAAAATGTAGCCTTTAGCCTGTTACGCTCGTAGAGCTCCGGAGAACGCTTCCCCGGAGCTCTTTCCATTTCACGCTGAATACGCTCTCGGCTTCTGCGTCTAAGAGGGACGGTGCCGCCTGGCGGGCTTCCGTTTAGGAGTTGTGGTCTTTACGCCCGGCAAGGTGGGATCCTTGAAGACCATCATGTAAGGACTTGCGGTAAAACTGTCCGCGGCGCCCGAGAATTCGAGCTTGTCGCCCACCTTTACCGAATTGGGAGGCAGGGGGTCGGAAAACGTAAGGGTTGCATCGGGTTTGGTTGGGTCCTCGACGCCGAGTACAACATTTGTGGGTCTATCGGGAGGGTCCACCGAAATGACGGTTCCGCTAAAATCCTTAACACCTTGAGCGCCGCCCGGGATCTCGAAATCCTTGACGTCGCTATCGAAAAATGACTGGCCTTTATCGCCAACTAGATTTGTCTTAATGGTGTACCAAAGCTTGAAAGCAGGGTCAGAATCCATGCGCTTCTGCAACTCCGCTGCTTCCTGTTTCGCAATGTCGCCCGCGCCTACGATTTTGAAGTCGGGCGGGGGCACGGCACTTGTCTTGGCGGCGGCCAGCACTTTATCCGCACCGTCGGGGCTGCCGTGAAACTGGCCGTAAACTTTGTTGAAATAGGCTAGCAGTTGAGGCCGTGCGTTTGCCGGTACGGCACTGGGCCCATCATATTGAGCGGCACGTGCAAATTCAAACAGCGCATCCGGGTATTTCTTCTCATCCATTAAGAACTTGCCGTACAGGTACGAGATATTCCCTTGATCCGGATTTACGGTCAGGCTCTCTTTGTACTCGTTTTCGGCCGTCGCGTTGTCCTTCTTGGACGTGGCCACCCAAGCCAGCGCATTGTGCGCAATTGCGAGCACCTGATTCTTGGCCTTTGTCCAGTCAGCCTCGCTCATATTCGCCGGCTTCTTGCTTGAGGGGAACGCAGCGTCGGCTCCTTCAATGACTCCACGAGCTCCCATTTCGGTAGTGCTCAACTGCTCCGGCGAGGGACTTACCCCGCCTACAGAGGGACTCCATAGGGCGATGTAGTAGAAAGCCGTAAAATTCTTCGGGTCTACCTTCAACAGCTCTTTGCACTTATCGATTAACTGCTGCCGTACCGATGGATCGCTTGCGGCAAGCTGTCCAAGCGTCGCAACGAAATATTGCAGCCGGTCCTGAGCGAAATCGCTCTGTGGATACTTAGTCTGCCATTGGTTCAGAAGATCGAGCCGCTTTTTCGCATCCTGCGTCTGCGTGATCTGCGAGTAGAGATCATACTCGCCGCGATCCTTGTAATTCTTCGCCGGCGTGGCTTGCTGCCCTGCCTGCCCGGCCGGTTGCTGTCCCGCAGCCGGTTGCTGCGCAGTGGTACTCTGCGCGCCAGCTCTGCCTAAGACGGCCAAGGCCGTGAACATAAGCGCCATGGCACTCATTCCCACGACCGATCTCCCCGCTTTTAAAAAGCAAAATTTCACGACAACCCTCCCTGAGAGGAATTCTAAATCTTTAAATCCGGAAGCCGATGCTTCTTGAGTTCCGGTACTGCTGAGGCTGAATAACCGTGCAATTGGCAAACAAGAACGACTTGAATATGCAAGCCGGAGTATAACGAAGTTTTTCCGCTACCCGCAACCTTCCCTATAGTCTAGATGCGCGATTTCGGTAACTTGTTCCCTGGTCAGGCGGCTTTTGTCTAGGTCAAACATTTTGCTAACGCATGCTATCATTCACGTTTCGATGCGCTTTGCGGACCTCGCAGTCATCGCCGCCTATCTCTTATTAATTACCTGGTTCGGAGCGCGATTCAAGGAAAGCCAGAGAACCCTCAAAGACTACTTCCTCGGAGGCCGCGGCGCGCCCTGGTGGGCCATCGCGTTCTCCATCGTCTCTGCCGAGACTAGTACGCTAACGGTCATTGGCACTCCGGCGCTCTCGTTCGCGGGCAATTTCGGCTTCCTGCAATTGATCTTCGGCTATCTGCTGGGCCGGATTGTGATCGCAATTCTCTTTCTTCCACAATATTTTCGGGGGGAGATGTTTACTGCCTACGAACTGATGCAACGGCGCTTTGGCCCAAACGTTCGGAAATTTACGGCGGGAACCTTTCTACTACTTCGAGCATTGGCCGAAGGCGTCCGCGTGTTTGCCGTATCCATCGTCATTTCCATCATTCTCGGCACGGGCGAGGTTGCCTCAATCGCACTGATCGTCTGCCTAACATTGTTTTATACCTTCAAAGGCGGAATGACTGCCGTC
>JBPCLH010000155.1:0-46731 GCA_051003475.1 Bryobacteraceae bacterium | reverse complement strand
GGGGGGGAGGGGGAGGGGAAAGAGAGGGGGGTATCGGTGCCGTGCAGCGTTGTGATGAACGGCAAATACCGCGACGTAGTCATTTGTTGCGCCAGCAACGCCGAGATCGAGTGCGGAATGGCGTAATGGACATGCAGCAGATCCAGCTTTTCCCGCTCGGCGACTTCGGCCATGCGGGACGCGAGGGCCAGCGAGTACGGCGGATACTGGAACAGCGGATACGTCGAGACTTCGACCTCGTGGTAGTAGATGCCGGGCGTGTCCGGATCGAGGCGGATTGGATTCGCATAGCTGATGAAATGGACCTCGTGCCCGCGACGCGCAAGTTCGAGGCCGAGCTCGGTAGCGACAATGCCGCTGCCTCCATAGGTCGGATAGCAGGTGATCCCAATCCGCATGTCTTAGTATGTGCCGTATTGACCCGGCGATCGCCACAAGCGCTATGAAGACGGAGCGGGCAAGAACAGTTTGATCAACGATAGTTGTCCACTAGCATCAGATCGCTGCCGGATTGATCAATCTGCGTGTAGAGAATCCAGCGCCCATCGGAGGAAACCGTGATCGCTGATTGGGTATAATCCAACAAAACTTCCCGGCCGAATTCTCTAATGGTCGTCAACTGATGGGTGTCAAAGTCGTAGAACTTAATCGCAGGTCCGGCTGAACCCTTACCAATCACGCAGATACCCTGATCCGTAAGAGCCCAATTGCCCATTCCTCCCTCGTGGAGTAACTGAATCTCCTCGCCGCCTCCGACCGGGGTTCTCCAGATTCCAGGTGTTGCCAATTTCGCGTAGTAGAGAGACTTACCGTCGGCAGATTCGAACGCTTCTCGTCCACCTCGTCTCGTAACCTGGACGGCAGCGCCGCCTTCCGCCGGCACTTTCCACACCTGCCAGCCTGCGCTGCGATTCGAGCCGAAATAGACCCGCCTTCCGTCTCTCGACCAACTTGGCCGCACGTCGTTTGACGTTTCGGCGGTCAGCCGACGCCGAACCCCCATCCGCACTGATGACGTAAATATGAGAGCTGCCGTCCTTTGTCGAATCGAAGGCGATCCAGCGACTGTCGGGAGACCATCGCGGGCTCCCCACTTGAGGTCCTCCGAAAGAGATCAACTGCATAGGATTGCCGCCATCGGAACCACAAACCCAAATCTCAAAGTTGCCGGAGCGCTCAGATGAAAACGCGATCCACTTCCCGTCTGGAGAAAACTGTGGCTCTGAATCGTCCTGCTTGGACGCGATCCACTTCAGCGGCGCGCTTTTCTTGGTGGACGACTTCGGCCCGGGCATACGCCAAATGTTGCTATCACCGATCTGGCGTGCATAAGCCAACCGGTTCCCCGTTCGTGATACGGACACTTCGTACGCGTTTTCACCGGTCACGGACAACCGCCGCAGCGCTCCGCCGGACACAGGTATCATCCATAGTCCAATTTGGCCGAGGCGATCAGATGAAGCCACTATATGTGTGCCGTCAGCAATCCAATCCCAACCAATGAAACTTTCACCAGGGCTAATGCGGCGAGGTTCGCGTTTGCGCCCACTCTGGTCGATGCGCACCACGTTCAGATCACCACCAAGTGAAGGAGTTCCCCTTCTGACGAATCCTATGGCCCGACCATCGGGAGAGAATACTGGACTACAATCGCCGAAATATCCGTCTGGAGGTGACGTAATTCTCCGCTTCTCGCCAGAACTGATTGAAAGCAGGAAAATGCTGTCGACTCCTTCGGAAGAAGGTCTATCGACAATGGCAAGTGACCTTCCATCAGGCGACCAGGATAGTCCTTGACAGGCGGATGCGGCTGTGTGAGCCACAGTCCGCTGTGCGCCGCCCAGAGCCGGAACGATAACGATCGCCCCGTGCTCCCTATCTGATACCCGGTAAAAGGCGACGTATCGTCCATCTGGGGACCATGCTGGAAGTATTTCTGCGGCGGAACTGGTCGTGAGTCGCAGCGGCGACCCGGCGTCCACCAATTTGACGTAGATATCGAAATTGTCACCCTTTTCCCCGTCCCAAGAAAACGCTATCTGTTTCCCATCAGAGGAGAGTGCAGGATCAATCTGCCAACCTGGATAGCTGGTCAGTGGAACGATTCTGGGAGCCGGTCCTGGGGTAGAAGGCGGACGCAGGAAATGCCA
The DNA here is from genome assembly GCA_051003475.1 of Bryobacteraceae bacterium. Classification (GTDB taxonomy): domain Bacteria; phylum Acidobacteriota; class Terriglobia; order Bryobacterales; family Bryobacteraceae; genus Bog-105. Next base: position 44,581 of record JBPCLH010000155.1, on the reverse strand, counting down.
CCAGATTCCCGCTCCGGCGATCAGCAATACAGTGACAACGCCGGCACCCAGCACTAGCCGGCGCCTCCTTCGTTTGACGGTTCCGCCCGAATCTGCGATTGCCGCCAACTTGCCGGAGTCCGACTCTTCTTTCAAGTCCAGCAAGGCCACCTTCAGGTCATCCATGTGCTGAAAGCGTCGTTCCGGATTTTTCCGCAGGCACTGGGAGATGATCCTCTCCAAATCGCGCGGCACCTCGGGCATGATGCTGCTCAACGGCTTCGGATCGTCTTTGAGAATGGCTGATAACGTGGAGAGTCTCGACTCGCCGTGGAAAGCGGGCCGACCCGTTACCATCTCGTAGAGCACCGAACCGAAGGAAAAGATGTCGCTACGCGCATCCACCTTATTTCCCTCCGCCTGCTCCGGGGACATGTAGGCTGTGGTCCCGACAATCGTGCCTTCTTCTGTGCGTGGGCCTTTCGGCTCTGTTGCGGTCGCGGTTTCGCCAAACTCCCCCGTTGCGGTCTCGGCCAGCTTGGCCAGGCCGAAGTCCAGCACCTTGACTAGGCCGCCCTCGGTCACCATGATGTTGGACGGCTTCAAATCCCGGTGAATGATGCCCGCGGAATGCGCCTTTGCCAGAGCGTCGGCGACTTGGACAGCATACTTCAGCGCTTCATTCAGCCGCAGCCCCTTGCGGCCGATCAATTGCTCCAGCGTTTTGCCGGACACATATTCCATCGCGATGAACTGAATACCGTCCGCGTCGCCTATGTCGTAGATGTGAACGATATTCGGGTGGTTCAATGCGGAAGCTGACTTCGCTTCCTGCGCGAAGCGCCGCTTCCGTTCCGGGTCGGCTACTCTTTCGGCGGGGAGCGCTTTCAACGCGACGAACCGGTCCAAGCGGGTGTCGCGCGCCTTCCACACGACGCCCATGCCGCCCTCGCCCAGCTTTTCCGAGACTTGATACTGCCCCAGAACCTTGCCGATCATGCCGATCTCAGGTTATTGAAGAATACTCTTCCAGACGCGGGGATTCAAGGGCATCTGTGAATTTGAAAAAACGAACCCAATGGGAGTTCGTTTCGTAAAATAGCCGCTCACATCAGGAGAGGAACTAGAGACAAGTAATGGAAACGAGTACGCTTACAACCGTCTCAACGCGGTGCTCAGGGCGTGTGATATTCGGCCCAGGCGTCCTTCAATTCATCGGCGAGTACCTCGACTGGCGCCTCCTCGCCTGGTCGACGCCGGCGGTTCATGCCGTCTCGTTTCGACAGCATCAGCCATGCTCCGAAACCAATCAGAATCGCGCCTGTCCAGCACGCAAGTCGCTCTTCCTCGCTCACTCGGGCCTACCTCCTAAGGTGTTCGTGCGGCCGTGGCCGCCAAGCGAGTAGACGAACCTTGGATCTTTGAATGTCATCAGCATTATTGCGAGGCGAATTGGCCGCTCATCGCGGCTGTTTGTAGATCTCAGTGCTACCCGTCAGGCCCCAGGGCAACTGCACAGGCTGCGATGGTTGGGTGCTCAGGATCGTGTAATTGCTTTGGCCAGACGGGCGCCAGATCCCGAAGTCGCCTTTTCCATCGCCGTCAAAGTCGCCCGCGAGTGGAACATCGCCGGGTAGGCCGAACTGCCGGCGGTAGGTTGCTCCGCCGTTACTCGGGACGACGTACCAGACAGCGTTGGAGGGCCGCCAAACCGCCAGGTCGTTCTTCAGCGTGCCCTCGAAGTCGGCAGGCACGGGAATATCGCCAGGCAAACCCCACTGCTCGAAGTAAGGTGCACCGCCGTTGCTCGGAGTGACGTACCAGGTACCGTTCGAGGGGCGCCACACGGCGTAATCAGTTTTTCCGTCACCATCGAAATCGGCGACCACGGGAATGTCGCCCGGCGCGCCCCACTGCTTGAAGTAAGGCGCTCCCCCGCCACTCGGGATGATGTACCAGGTACCGTTCGAGGGGCGCCACACGGCGAAATCCGTTTTTCCGTCGCCATCAAAATCGCCGGGCACGGGGACATCGCTTGAAACGCCCCAGGTTGGCTGCACCATTGGATTTCCAGGGCTACCGCTGGGGATGACAAACCAGTCACCCGTAGATGGCTTCCAAACGGCGAAATCGGTCTTTCCATCACCGTCGAAATCGCCAAAAACGCGAACATAGACCGACCTTCCAAGGCCGCCGACGCTCAGTTTCGTAGCCAAAAGGTTGGTAGGCAGACCGGCTTGCTGGATATAGGGTGCTGCAGGATTACTGCTGGGCCTGATGTACCAGACTTGGTTCGATGGACGCCAGACCGCGAAATCGGTAATGCCGTCGCCATCATAGTCGGCCGGCACAGGGATGTCACCGGGCAGACCAAACGGCTGGGTGAATGATGTACTCGTATTGGCCGAAGTGACGTACCAGATTCCATTTGATGGCCGCCAGACGGCCACCCCCTGTTTTCCGGTGCCGTCAAAATCGCCAGCCACCGGAACATCGCCAGGCAGACCCCACTGAAACTCGACCGGAGCCCCGCTGCTGCTCAGGATGAAATGCCAAGTCTGATCGGATGGGCGCCATACCGTCACATCGGTCTTGCCGTCCCCGTCAAAATCACCGGTAACAGGAATATCTTCCGGCAAACCCCACTGCCGTGAATAAGGGGCTCGGGTTCTGCTCGGGAGGATGAACCACGTCCCGGTAGACGCGCGCCACACGGCGAAATCGGTCTTTCCGTCGCCATCATAATCGCCTGCTACGGGGATATCGCCCGGCAGGCCCCATTGTTGTTCGAGAATCGTTCCGCGACTACTGCTCTCGTAGACGTACCAGATTCCATTTGCGGGCCGCCACGTGGCATAGTCCAGTTGCCCGTCACCGTCGAAGTCTCCGATAATCCGAAGGTCACCGGAGTCTTCGCCGCCAAAATTGAATTGCGAATTTGCGGTTCCGGTTCCGGTCAAGGACACTGTTTGAGGCGAATTTGCCGCGCTGTTGGTGAAGGTCAGAGAAGCGCTTCGAGCCCCGGTGGTGGTTGGCGCGAAGACGACCGATAAAGCGCAGTTTGCTCCTACGGGCAGGCTAGATCCGCAGTTGTTACTTTCAGCGAAATCGGATCCATTCGCTCCTGTCATTGCAATGATCTTGATCGTCAGCGGGGACGTGCCTGAATTTGAGACGGTAATGGTCCGCGCCGCGCTCGTGCCAGCCACGGCTTGATTCCCAAACGCCAAGCTTACCGGAGCGATAGTCACCTGTCCGGAGCCGGAGGTAAGCCCACTCCAGTGGTCAACCAGGTTCGCTAAATTGACCGAACCCAGGCCCGTGGCCAAGTCATAACCTGCCGTGGCTTGATATTTGGCGGTGGCGGCTCCGTAGCCGACTTCCCCGGGGACGGCATTGTTGCCCACCGTAGAGTCGTTGAAGATGCAATTACCGGCGGGCAAGCCGGCGGTGTTGGAGCCGTTGCACTGGGCGAGGCTCTCGCTCGCGGCGAGCTGGTAAAGAACGTAGTTCGCTTGTCCCTGGCGTGATCCTGTTTTGTGATCAACCAGCGCCATCATGCCGGCGAAAGCAGGAGCCGAAGCGGAGGTACCGCTCACGCCTTGAAACGAAAATTGCCCCTTGCTGTCGGTCGTGCAAGAGCCGTCCACGCAAAGCAGGTAGTAGTCGTGGCTAGCTGCCGATAGCGAGACGTCGGGAATGTCACGCGCCCCGTCGTGCGGGATTCCTGCGACCCCGGTTTGCCAGCTCGGCTTAGCGAAAACTGTGCTAGCTCCGCCGCCGGTGGCCCAAATACCGGCGTTAGTGCTGCCGCACGCGGCAGTAGTGCAGGCTTCGTTCCACACATTCTCGGGAATGTATGAGATCGCCGATTCGAACACTGAACTGTTTTGTGACCTCCAATAGGCAGCGGCGTTGCCGTGTTCATTGAACTGAGTGCCTCCCACAGCGATGGTGTAAGGAGTGGAGGCGAGAATATTGACCGAGAACGGACCAGTGGCGGTCTTCTGCGAATTGGGATCGTCACATCCGGCAGAGCCCGAATCTCCGGTCGAAACTATATAGGTAATGCCTTGCGCGGCGGCCTGTTGTGCCCGGCTTTGTATGTTGGCCGCTTCCGCTGCCCCATATTGAGCTTCGCAAGAGCCGTAGCTCTCCGTCATGACGTCCGCCAAATTGTTGTCTATGATGTATTCCGTGGAAAGATCGACACCATCAGAAGCGTTGGTGTCAGCCGATATCACCAACTTCACTGTCGCGTTCGGCGCAACCGCACCGGACCAGGAGGTATCTAATGCCGCTTCCGTTTCGTCGCCCTTCACGAGGCCGGGGTCCTTGCCATTCAAAATGATTTGGGGAGCTTTGGCCGGAAGGCTGAAAAGATTCCGGAAGGTCGCGACGTCCTGGGCCTTGATATTTGATTTGGCGACGATCGCAATTGTCGTGCCGTCCCCGTTGATGCCCGCCTGATATAGCGGATTGATGTTATAGATGACAGCGTAGTCGGCCGGGGACAATCCGTGGCTGCTGTCGCTGCTGGTAAATTGAGGAACTGAAGAACCGGGTTGCTGCGTAGCGGTCAAGCGCTGGCCGGAAATGTGAAGGAGGGGCCGTTTGCGAAAAGTATTCAGCGTCGCGACGCCTGCCACAACCGGCGCAAGCGCAGCGGGTATTTGCGGGTCGTTTGCGTTGGCCCAATGTTCTTCGGAGTTGATGACATATCTGTGGATAGCGGTGTGAAACGCATTCTGCACCTGGCTGGCCGTCCCTGAGAACTCGATGGTGTTGCGCCCGTTTGCCACGCGAGCGACTTGAAAGCCCTGCGACTCAAGCCACAGCGTGACGGTTTGGATGTCCTGGTCCGACGGGCCAAAACGGCTTCCGAATTGTTCCGGGGTGAGCCACTTGTGATAGTTTGGCGAGAACCTATCTTGTTGTTCGTCGAGCAGCTGCTTTAGCGCAGATTCTTGAGCCGGACCGCGCTTGAGAACCAGAAGCATACGGTCGAGAGGGAGATCGGCGGGCGCTGAGCCTCGTTCGAACACGGGGCGGGCAAGAGGATGCGTATTGCCGCGCAACGTGACCAGGCGCGTGTCCGTAACTTCTTGCGTGATGCGAGACTGGCCGGTTTGGCCCGGCACACGAGTGGTTTGCGGCCGTGCGGCGGGGCAAAGAAAGCCGGCGAGAAGGGCGCTTGAGACAAGAAAGGGACCTACAAATTGGCGCATTGCGCGACTCCTCTGGCAACGAGGTCACGATTCGTGCCCCTTCCGCTCACTAGTTTAGCCGCCTCAGACGACATGAGGTTCTTATCGGACACGGTTTCGGTCCTATTACGTTTCCGCGGTTCGATTCAAAGAGCGCTCGCGGGCGGCTCGTTCGAGAAGGTCGCGTACTTCGTTGTCGGTGGTCTGCGAAAAGTCGTCGTACCATGCGCCAACCGCGCCAAAGGGCTCGGGTGTCGAGGGGCAAATGACTTCGTCCGCCTGGACGCGGAATTCCAGGCAGGTTTCCGGGGCGCCGACAGGGACTGCGACGATAATTCGTCGCGGATCTTGCTGCCGCAAAGCTCTGACTCCTGCCATCATGCTGGCGCCCGTCGCCAACCCATCGTCAATAAGAATCACGGTTCGGTCGCGCATGATAAGGGGCGCGCGGTTCTCACGATACAGGCGCTCGCGGCGTTGCAGCTCCTGTTCTTCGATGGCTGTTATACGGTCGATGAGACCTTCCGATAATTGCAATTCTTCGATCAGTTCGCGGTTCAGTACACGCACGCCGCCGCTCGCGATGGCGCCGATAGCCAATTCCTCATGCCCGGGGAGCCCCAGCTTGCGAACCAGAAAGATATCGAGTTCCGCGTGCAATGCTCGGGCTACCTCAAACGCGACTGGAACACCGCCGCGAGGAAGCGCCAGGACCAGCGGGTCTACATCATGGATCTCGGCGAGTACGTGCTGCGCGAGGATTTGGCCGGCCTCGGTGCGATCCCGGTAGACTTGCGATGCCTCCATGCCTTTGCCCGCTCACCAAGCGGTAGTACAATTTTGGCACTACATTTCGCGAGGGAGTCCGCCAGACAGGGTTCAAGGGGTGATCGGCGTGAGCTTCATTCGTGACGAAGGGCCTGCATTGGGTCCACCCGGCTGGCACGGAGCGCTGGAAAGAAGCCGGCCAAGCAGGCAACGGTCGCCAATACGGCAGTTGACCAGATAAGGGTGACCGGATCATGCGGCGCCAGACCGTAAAGTTGGCTCTTGACCAGCCCGCTTAGGCCGATCGCTGCGGGAACGCCTACCAAAACTCCTGCGGTGATTAAAATGAGTACCTCTTTCATGACCATCCAAATGACATTCCCCTGGATTGCCCCTAGCGCCATGCGTATGCCGATCTCGCGTGTTCGCCGGGCGACCGTGTAGGCCATCACGCCGTAGAGGCCGATCACGGCGAGTAAAGTCGCGAGGAATCCGAATACGGAGGAGAGGCTCGCGACCAGGCGCTCGGTGCGCAACGAGAGATCGATTTGCTCTTCGGTGGTCCGCATGCTGTAGATGGGAATGTTTGGATCGAGCGCCCGCAATCTTCGGCGGACTGCCGGCATAATGTGGTCTGGATCGAGGGTGCTGCGCATATAGACGGTCATCGCGTCCACAAAATGGCTGCCCAGGTAGGGGATATAGGCCTGCACGGGAATCTCATCCCGTAGATTTGTGTACTTGATGTTCTTAACGACACCGATCACTCGCATGGCGGTTTTCGTGCCCGGATCGGATCCGAATCCGACGTGGAGGCCGATTGGATCGCGCCCCGCGAAGTAGCGTCTGGCGAAGCTTTCATTGATGATGGCAGTGGTTGGCGACCAGTCGTCCGGGTCCGGACCAGCCTTGATCTCCGTCGCATCGTTAATTGTGAAGTCGCGGCCTGCAAGGATTGGGACCCCGAGGGTTCGAAAGTAGTTCGGGCTCACCGAATTCATAAAGGGCTCTGGATTCTGACCGGGTTTGGCCGTGTAGCCTTCGACCGTCATCGAGCTATCCCACTCGTTGTCTTCGAGGATGCGCGTGGAAGCAAGCCCGACAGATTTTACGCCCGGTACTGAGGCAAGATCATCAACCAGCCGCTGGTAAAAGATTTTGGCCCGAGCGGTGCTGTAACCATTAAGAGATGGATCGATGTTGAAGCCGATCAACCGTTCCGGTGAGAAGCCTGGCCCGAGGTTACGCAAGTTAGTAAGAGTCCGCAAGAACAATCCCGCACCAATCAAGAGAAGCAGGGAGAGCGTAACCTGCGCTGTTACCAGCACTTTCCGCAATGCAACGTTGCCGCAGCTCAGCACTGATCCGGCTTGATCCTTTAGAGTGGGCCCAACATCGGGCCGTGACAGTCGCAGAGAGGGCACAAGGCCGAATAGGAGAGCGGTTACGAGCATGACGCAGAAAGTAAAGGCGAGGATTCGCAGATCCGGCGTGGTTGAGAGCTTGGAACCGCCCGCGTCAACCGGCAGATAGGCCGCGACAAGTAACTGATCCGCCCAAAACGCCAAACCTAAACCTAGGAGTGCTCCAAAGGCGGAAAGCATCAAACTTTCTAGGAGAAGTTGCTGCACGATTCGCGCGCGGCCTGCCCCGATGGCGAGGCGAATGGCAATCTCTCTTTCACGCGCCGTAGCCCGAGCTAGTAAAAGATTGGCTATATTCGCGCAAGCCATCAGGAGTACCGCACCGGTGATGCCAAGGAGCAACCAGAGCGGGGTCGAAAGTTGCTGGCGAAGCTCGGAACGGCCTTGCCCGCCCGGCAATACGTCCATCCAGCACTTAAGAAACTGCTGGCGAGTGTAAGCGGAGGCGTGACGAAAGGCGGGTTCCCTAACTTCCATTTCAAGCATGTTATGCATGAACGGTTGGAGAGAGGCTTTGGCTTGACTTCTACTGATACCCGGTTTGAGACGCCCAAGCGCGTTTACCCAGCGCTGCCGCCGATCCTTCAGGCCGTCCCAGAACGGTGTCATTTGGGCCTTCATCATCATGGGGATAAACATTTTCGACGGTAAGCCCAATTCAACGCCATCAAAGCCGGGCTGAGCGATACCGATAAGGGTCATATTTCGCCCATTGATCACGAGAGTCTTGCCGATGATGGAGCGATCGGAGGCAAAGCGAGATTGCCAGAAGCTATAGCTAAGCACCACAAGCGGATGACCCCCTGGGATGCGATCATCATCGGACGTGTACGTTCTGCCAACGGCCGCGCCAACGCCGAGTGTAGGAAAGTAGGTACCCGAAACGAGCTCGGCGCTCACCCGTTCCGTTCGATTCCCGTAGCCCAGGGTTGCGAAGAACGGGAACCGGCAAAACATGCCTGAAAAGACTTGGTTATTATCGCGGAAATCCTTATACATGGGATAGGAAATGGAGTTGCCGCCCCAATTACTGCCATAGTGCCGGCCCCGCATGGTCAGAAGAACGAGCTGCTCGGGATGCTTTACCGGCAGTAACCTTAAGAGGATCTGATCGAGCAAAGTGAAAATTGCCGTATTCGCGCCGATTCCAAAGGCAAGTGACAGAATCGCCACACCGGTGAACAGAGGCGCTCTGCGAAACGCGCGAAGTGCATACCGAACATCGTTCCAGATACCGCTCATAGTTGTCCTCACGTGACCGGGAGTTAGACTGTATTGGCTGCCCGCCGGTTAGGCGAACTGGTTAATTGATGCCCTGAATGCGAAGGCTCACGAGTTGATCGAGCGTGAGATTGCGCATTCCATGTGAACGAAGATTTTCGATGTATTCGGGCGTGACCCCATGAATGCGCATCGCGACAAGCTGGTCAGAATCAGGGTGCGAGTAGCCCAGGCGCTGGAGCCCTCGAACGTATTCGGGCGTAACGCCGTGAATGCGAAATGCGATTAATTTGTCGGCGTCGCTAACGGCGAGACCGGCGGCACGTAGATCGTTGATGAATTGGGGCGAAACACCGTGAATGCGGAATGCCATTAACTTGTCAGCATCGACGCCTTGGATGCCCAACGACTTCATTTGCCGCGCGAAAGCAAGGCTGACGTCATGAATCGCGAAAGCGAGTTGCTCGCCGGCCGAAATGCCGGAGAAACCAAGTGACTGCATCTCTCTGGTGTATCGCTCATCCGGATTAAAAGTAAAAAGTCCCGCGCCCTCGCCATTCTTGAGGAATCCTTCACCTTCGATTGTTCCCGCATCTCGCGCGATCGTGAAACGCACATCGTGCTTTCCCGAAGTTGACCAGTCGATTCCGTGGAAATCGCTTGTGTTCCAGTCGGAGCTGGTGCTGAAGTGATCGCCATTCCTGGAACTTTGGAGTGAGAAGCGGACCTTCCCTCCGTTATCCGGCCCTTGGTTATTCGAGCGGCTCAAGATCCATTCTCCGGTTTGGGTCTGGGCTGAGAGAACATGGACGGTTCCGGTAAAGACAAGTCCACAAAGCACGGCGGGGAGAAACTTCTTGTGTTGAAGCATGTCAGCTCCTCAGAAAACGTCGGCCATTTTCAGCGCCATCAGTTGGCGAAGCGTCAGATTCGTGAATCCGTGGGCGCGGGCCTTCTGAATGAAATCGGGGGTGACGCCCTGGACCTTTGCGGCGAGGTAATCGTTCGTGCTCAGGTTTGTGAAGCCAGCCGACTGCAAGGCTTTGACGTAATCCGCCATAAATGACTTCATCGCGCTCCGCGTCCAGGGTGTTACGCCCGCATATGTCCGCGCCATTCAATCTCAGGGCTGGAAGAATGTCACCGTTTCCCAGATCATCGCGATGCGCGTGCAAGGTGTCGAGCCCGGCGACGCCGCCGAATACCAGCATCTCGGGTTGAAGGATGTCACGCCCGATCAATTAGTCGCGTTACATGTGCTAGGCGTCACACTTCAGACCGGTTGAGCGGATTTCACGGACGTACTCCGGATTGACACCTTGTACCTTCATTCCGAGTAATTCATTGACGCTCGGATCCAAGCCTTCGGCTCGGATGGCGCGCACATATTCAGGAGTTACGCCCTGCACCTTCAGCGCGATGATCTGATCGACTTGGAGGTCCTTCAGACCGACAGATTCGAGGCCTGCGATGTAGGATTCCTTTGCGGCCGTTGGGGCTGACGCTTGCGGAGGGTCCTGATCTTCGGATGCTGCGACAGCAGCCTGCGAGTCGATTCCGAGCGCTAGGACGACTTTTGGACGTGCTACTGCGCGGGTCTGCGGTGCCGCAATTGACGCTGCAAGAACCGGCGGCGTGGCAACAAGTTCTGGAACCACCTCTGGCAATACGGGCGCGGTGCTTTCTTGAGTCTCTCCTGTCGCGGCAGGCCCAAATTCGGAGAGGTGAGAATAGGTTCGATTAAACGTAGTTCCGGCGAGGAGTGCGCCAGCCGCGCAGACGAAGCCAATCATTGCGAGACCGCCCCGAGGGACGCTATGCGTGATGGCTTGGAAACCAAGCAGACGCGAAATCCGCAATTTCAACGGACCACTGTTTGCCGCCAAAACGAGAGCGGGAGTGGCGCGCCAGATTTCCATCAGCGTTAGCGCTTTAGCGTAATCGTGTGCATTTCCGCAGATGCTCACGGCGATGTCGTCGCAACAGTTCTCGCGCTCAGCTCGGATGGAACGGTTCACCCACCAAACCGCAGGGTGGTAAAAGAGTAAAGTTTCGGCGGCAATCTGAAAAAGATTTACGAAGCAATCGAGCCTTCTAATGTGCGCCAACTCGTGGACAATGACGGCTTCTAGCTGCTGCGGCGAGAGGCCCGTTAGTGCAGTTAGGGGTAAAAGAATAACGGGACGGAACCAGCCTACGACAGCCGGCGAATCGAGAAGCCGCGATTCCAAATATCGAACCGTTCTCGTGATTCCCAAGCGGCGCTGCAAAACCAGGCAGCGTTGGCGAAGAGTTTCCGTCAGTGGATCAGCCTTCTCACGACGGAGCCGTTCGAGCAAAATCCAGCCCCCGAGAGCTCGGATAGAAAAAATCAGCACACCAGTGAACCAGATCAGGACGAACCAACTCAGCCAACTCACGGACTCAAATGGAAGAGCGGTGGAAACTGGCGGAGTGATAGGGGTTGTCAACAGCGCCTGAGCTCTTTCCACCGCCTCTGTAAAGCCGGTGACGTGGAATGTAGAGTCGCTGTGATGTTCCAGAAAAAAGAATGTGGCGAGAGGACAACAGACCATGAGGATAAGCGTGACGAGCGCGGCGCTGTAGCGCGCGAGCGCCGTCCGGCAGAACGCCATTGCCGGATAGAGCATGACGGCCAAGACAACCCCTTGCCAGATGAAGTGGACGAGAGTCCATCCGAGGGTCTGCATTGTCGAGGGGGTAAGCCAGGACAGCGGATTCATCATTTTGCCCTTCCTTCGTATTCGTCGAGCATGCGGCGGATCTCTTCAATCTCCTGCCGCGACGTCTTCTTGCGGTCCAGCGCGTGAAGCATCAACTGGCTTGCGGAGCCGGAAAAAGCGCGTTGCAGAAGATCGCCTACCAGTTGCCGTTTGGTGTTCTCGGCCGGCAGGCAAGCTTCATATACGTGGGCACGCTCCTGCTCGTTCCGTTGAACGGTACCTTTACCGGTCATGATCTGAAGCAGTTTAAGGACGGTTGTGTAGCCAATTGGTTTGGAGCGGGCGAGCACTTCATGCACTTCGCGGACAGTAGAGGGCCCGCGCTCCCACAGTACTCGTAAAATGTCGAGCTCGGTCGATGTGGGTTTCGGCGGTTGCTGGCGGCCCATGGGAACAAGATATACGAAGACATTCGTAGTGTCAACGAAAACTTTCGTACATGTGATATTCGGGTTGCTGGAAAAAGTACTGCTAGAATCTTGTGCGTGGTTCAGCTGCGCATCCTAATTCCCCTCATTGCGTTGTTGTTGCGTGGTTTCCAATTGAATGGAGCATCTGACCTTAGTGACGACGAATCGAAGATGCTGCAAGACCCGGGTGGGTGGGAGTACATCACAGTCAGCGACCCGGACGACGGCATTCAAACCAGGCACACTTGCTTCGATGGTCAACCTCATCCGGACGAGTGCAGCGGCACTCTGACCTTCAATCCCGACGACACGTTCGCACAAAAGGTTCATATCCATGGCGGCACGGTCGAACGTCACGGGCAGTATGCGTTAAACGGAAAAGAGATCACCCTGATAGACGAGCTGGGGACAAGAGATGGCCCGTACACGCTCGATATCAACGTTTCGTCCAAGCAGATGAGCATGCAAATTACCCAAGCGGTGGGAGTGTTGGTTCGCATTGAATTGGAGCTCGAGAAAGAGTATAAGAAACAGCTACAAAGCCAAAAGCACTAGCGGCAGCGATAACGTTACGCCGTATGATCCAGTACAATCTGCCAGGTTCCTTCACTGAGTTGAAGAACGAGACTGAAGATCCCGCCAGTCGGGCCGCCGGAAACAACGGGACGATCGATGTGCCATTCGCCGACGGCCGTAGCGACTTCCTCATCGAGTCGGCGTACCGTAAGATTCCGAAACGTCAGTTTGGCCATAGACTCCGGTGATGGATAGGTTTTCTGGTAGCGAGCCAGCAGGTTTGACCGTCCCTGAAGCACTTGCTTGCCGACGAACGTGCAATCCTCGGCGTACACGGTGACAAACTTCGGAATGTCTCCGCGATTCCAGGCCTGAACCTGAGCAGTGAGTATTTTCTCGATCATTATTTTTGCGTCGGATGTTTGAGCCGGCAAAGAAGCCGTCGCGGACGCGACAAAAGCGAGAATAATACCGAAGCGAAGACTCATCGCAATATGGTACAGCGGCTCGCGACAATTCGGATCGGGACTTCGGGTTGGCACTATAAGCATTGGGTCGGCACGTTTTATCAGCCTCGGACGCCAGGCATCAAAGATGCTGGCCTACTACACGGAACAGTTCGACACGGTCGAACTGAATAACAGCTTCTATCACCTGCCCAAGAAGAGCAGCCTGGAATCGTGGCGGGATTCTACACCGGCTGCGTTTTGTTTTGCCGCGAAGGGAAGCCGGTTTCTCACCCATATGAAGAAGCTGAAGGACCCGGAGCAAGGGCTCAACAGGTTTCTAGATGCAATCGAAGTGTTGGAACAAAAACTCGGACCGATCCTGTTTCAGTTGCCACCGAATTGGGAGTTGGATTTAGAGCGGCTGGCAAATTTCGTCAGCTTCTTGCCAAATGGGCATCGGTATGCATTCGAATTTCGCAACTTGAGCTGGAGCGTGCCTGAAACATACGATCTTCTAGCGCGGCATAACAATCGCGTACTGCATATTCCATCTCGCAGGAATCCATTCGCCCATCGAAGTTACGGCCGATTTCACTTATGTGCGTTTGCACGGACCGGGCGGAAAGTATCAGGGGAGTTACAGCAAGGCCGCCCTGGGCGCATGGGCGGAGCGCATTTGGAACTGGCAGCGCGAGCTGAAGGCGATCTATGTATATTTCGACAACGATCAAGCGGGCTACGCGGCGGAGAATGCTCTGAGCCTGAAGGCTTTGATAGACCCGCCCGTCGATCGCTCAGGCTAAAGCAGTTGACGGACTTGGACCGATGTTGATGTCCTCGGGGATCAAACCGGCACCGGTCGTGTATGCTGTCGCGAATTCGGCGAGCCCATGCGAGCCACCGTTAACGCACTTCCGCGCTTGTGCAACGTCGTTCATCGCGAGTGCAGCTTTAATCCGCGTCGCATTCGTTTTTATGAAGCTCGCCATCAGCTTGGCAGCTATCACCGGATCGCAAGCCAGATCCGGATTCTCAACGAGCTGGTTGCCGAGTCCAATTGCTTGACCGTAACATTCGTAATTCTTGCGGCCGGTGAGTTGGATGAAACCGCGTCCGCGGAAATTCGCGCCATCGGGCGGACCTTGATTACCAAGCTCAGCGCGATTGTCGTATAAGTCGTAGGGATGTCCGCCAGGCGAGGTATTGAAACGGGATTGGAATTCGCTGATGGGCGCGAAGCATCCCACCTCGGCACGAATGGTCGCCAGCGCCATGAGGATCATCCGCTGGTCAGCAACGCCCGCGTCTACGAGCGCGTTCAACACGATCGGCAGATTCGCCTCAATGTTGTGCACTGGCGTGTCCGGGAACATTTTCAAGACCACCTCGACTGGCACCGCCGCAATGCCCGAATTCACCTGTTTATCGCTCGGCTTGGTTACGTCAGAAATGTTCAGCGCCGCCGCAGTCGCCGAATCGACCGAACCATCCGCGCCCAGGCCGTGTTTGATTTGGAATGCAATCAGAGCGGCTTTTGTCGCCAGGCCAAATGAGCCGTCAATGCCGCCCGGATCGAAACCCGCAGTCGCGAGAGCGCGCTGGAGCTGTTCGACTTCGGTCCCGGCGCTGCCGAGGTGCAATGTTTTCATCCTCTGTATCCTTAGCACACGCTGCGCGCGTTAACGGCTTTGTGAGTGACTGGCAGGGAATTCTAGCGTTAGGGCAGAGAAAATGCAACAGATAAATTGAAGAGTTGGGGCTAACCAGTTCAGTTGTGCTTTGAGTTCAGGGTTAGGGCTAATGCTGAGGGATATGGTGCTTTCTCCACAGGCAGCGCATAATATCGTAGCGTCCATGGCGCATTTTGGAGATACGAATGCCAGTCTTAGTCGGCGACCGACAAATCCATATATACACAAAAGGGACGCAAACCGTAAAGATTTGCACTCCTCGAAACGAACTTGGGGTCTACGAGAAGTGCTACCGAATCGAACCACCTTATGTCCTCGAGCAGGCCCTCATGGAGGACACAATCGCCGACTTTACAACACCTGCCGACCTCGAGCAATGGTTGATCGAGGACAGAACGGCAGTTCGCGAAACCGAAAACGAGGCCTCACCGCCGCCTGTTAGCGGTGCGTCCGCAGGTGAGGAAAAAAGCGAGACCAGCCTCGAAACGCCAAGGTCCGAACCAACGAGCGCGGCGGGTGCCGTTGCCGAGGTTCTCAACCTTCTCAGATCTGGCACTTATGCGCCCGACAACGATCCGTGGTTGCTCCAGGCGCGAGACACTGTCGAGACAGCGATCAACCGTTTTGTTGAAGAGTTCTTACAATCTCCGTATCTGCACCGCGTAGAACATTCAATACGTGCTCATCTGTTTCACCTGCTCGCTTCTGAGCAAATGCTTGCCGTTCAGGTGCCAATAGGAGCTGGCCTTGCGAAAACACAATTGATACATCAAGAGTGGCCGGAACGGACAGTTCCGGAAGGCAAGCTGAAAGGGACCTTCGACTTGGCCCTTCTTTCCCCTAACCTGCTTGAGACGTGCGCAAGCGTAGAAGTATTTCGGGAGGGTAGGCTTCAAGCTCCTATCGTCATTGAGACGGGTCTCGATTGCGATGCGGAGCATTTAGCAGAACATGCGAAGAAGCTGATGAACAGCAGGCCGTGGCGCGGCTACCTTATCCATCTCGGTCGTGAGATGCCGAGGGAGCCAGAGGCCGAAGAAATTCTACTCGCCTTGGAAAGCAAATTAGGCATCAAAACGGTGTACTGCTGGGTGGCGGGATCTCACAAAACAATAAAACGCCTGGGCGAAAAAACCATAACGCATGCGACGACTGCTCCTCCTAACAAATGATCGAATGCGGATTTGCTTTGTGACCTAGCGTTGCTCAGTTGTAAATAAGCGAGACACGTTAAGACGAGCCGACCGTGATGGAGCCGTCGCCGGTCCGTATTGTAAGCGAGGGGCCGCCTCCGTTCAATTTGCCGCGGACCTCGTGCTCGTTTTGAGCACCGCTAACGGTAAATGGCAAATCCACCCGGATGTGTCCGTCGCCGGTACGCAATTCCAGGTCAGCCGATAGGTCAGGGGGAAGGTTCACATGCACGCTGCCGTCTCCGGTTTGCACGCGCCAATCGGACTGCAATCTTGAACCACGCCTGGCATCCAATTCAACCGAGCCATCTTGGGTATGCAATTGCGCGTTATCGAATCGCCCGGTGATGTGAATACTCCCGTCGCCGGTATTGGCGTCTAGCGTGCCATCGATGTCGTCGCCTTGAATGCTGCCGTCGCTGGTGTCAGCGCGAAGCGGGCCGTGGAGACCGCGCAATCGAATAGATCCGTCTCCGGTGTGGATGTTCGCCTTAAGTTCCCGTGGGACTCGTACCTGAAGCCGGATCGAGTGATTTCCGAACTCGAAGTGCATGGAAGGTACTTTGATGTCGATTTCGACAGAATTGCCACTCTGATGTTCAGTAACTCGAACCGCGGAAGAGCCGATTGAGCACCCGCGCGTAGTAAGCGTCGCATCGATTGCATTCGTATCGCTTGCCTCTACGGTCACGGCCGCGTCTCCCGCATTGATGCGGAGCTCGGGGTTTGGGCCTACTGACCAGTGCTTGTTCCACCCGTCTGCCCGGGCGCTGGGCTGAAATGACAAGAGCACCACGAGTGCCATGAACGATACAGGTACTTTCATGTGAACGTCTCCCTGGTTTTGCCAACGAGGATACGCATACAGGCTCATGGGAGCTCCCAGCGCGTTCGCCCGCGGCTGTCGAGGGCGGAAACGGCCGCGATAAACTCGAAATTGAAATTTGTTGCTTTGGCAACGCGAATTCCTTCGCGAAACATCAAATTGGGAAAACGACATGGCCGCGAATGAGTCCGTTGCCCCCTCCTCAGAGAATTGGCGGCCTTCTGCGAATCCATGGCTGATCGCA
Source organism: Bryobacteraceae bacterium (assembly GCA_051003475.1). Classification (GTDB taxonomy): domain Bacteria; phylum Acidobacteriota; class Terriglobia; order Bryobacterales; family Bryobacteraceae; genus Bog-105. The sequence goes on along the minus strand of JBPCLH010000155.1, from coordinate 27,909 downwards.
ATTTCTGTCATGTTGGCGACGTTCATGGAGGTCCTGGATACTTCCATAGCGGCGGTTGCCCTTCCTTATATAGCGGGCAGCGTTTCGGCGACGAATGATGAAGCCACTTGGGTCCTGACCAGCTACCTTGTTGCAAACGCAGTCGTACTGCCGGCAAGCAACTGGTTCGGGCTGCGGTTTGGGCGCAGGCGATTCCTAATTACCTGCATCGTCATCTTCACAGCTTCTTCGTTCTTGTGCGGTGCGGCTCCAAGCCTCGGAATACTGCTTCTGGCGCGTGCCATTCAAGGCGCGGGCGGAGGCGCGCTGCAACCGATATCTCAGGCCATTTTGCTCGAGAGTTTTCCGCCGGCAAAGCGCGGTCTTGCCATGGCGGTGTTTGCGCTCGGCGTAGTAGTCGCGCCCGTTCTCGGACCGACGTTCGGCGGATGGCTGACCGACAACTACTCCTGGCGTTGGAGCTTCTACATCAACATTCCCATCGGAATCCTGGCGATTTTCATGATTCTTCGCCACGTAGAGGACCCGCCTTATATCAAGAACGCCAAGCCGGGGCGGATCGATGCCTGGGGATTGGGGCTGCTTGCGGTGTGGCTGGGTTGTCTTCAGGTGATTTTAGATAAAGGCCAGGAAGACGACTGGTTCGGAGCAACTTGGATCCGCTGGGCGGCTTTGGCGTGTTTATTTGGTTTCGTCCTGTTCTTGATGCGGGAATTGCGAGAGCGCAATCCGCTGGTCGATCTTACTATTTTCAAGAACCGCAACTTTGCCATCGGCTGTCTCTTGATCACGTTGTTTGGCGCGGCTATCTATGGTCTCGTCACTCTGTTGCCTCTGTTCTATCAAGAGCTGATGGGTTATACGGCCCTGAATGCCGGAGTGGCGGTGAGTCCGAGGGGCATCGGAGCGATATTGGCAATGCCCATTATTGGAGTGCTCACAACCCGACTTGACAATCGCTGGCTGATCGCCTCCGGGTTCTTCATTTTTGCTGTTTGCAGCATTTGGTTCGGGGAAGTGAATTTAGCAATTTCGCAATGGTCGTTCCTCTGGGCGATTATTCTGAGCGGGTTTGGCTCCGGGATGGTGTTCGTGCCTTTATCGACAACCGCGCTGGGAACCCTTCGGAACGAGCAAATGGGTAACGCCAGCGGGCTGTACAATCTTTTGCGCAATGTAGGAGGGAGCGTTGGGATTTCGGTGGTGAATACGATCGTAGCTAGACATGAGCAGGTTCATCGCAGCTACCTGGTACACTCACTCGCGGCCACCAATCCGGCGCTTCAGCATCGAGTGTCGGCGTTACAAAATCTTCTGACGGCGAGTACTGTCACAGGTCCAGTCATGGCCAGCAAGGGCGCATATAAGTTGATCGAGCATACGCTTACCGCGCAAGCACGGCTATGGGCTTACGTGGACGATTTCCGCTATATGGCTCTGATGTGCTTTGCGTGCGTGCCTTTGGTGTTTTTGTTCAAAAGGGCGAAGGCAAGGCCGGGCGGTGATGCACGCTGAATGAATGGGGTTGCTTGGCCTTCCTGTTTGTCTATAGAACGATAGCGCACGGTATGCTTTGGGCCACGCTGAATTGAGTGTTGGTGAGGGTTACACAATAAGGCATGGACACTTCAACACGTACTGAATCAGATAGCATGGGCGCGATTGAAGTGCGTGCCGACAGATACTGGGGTGCGCAAACAGAGCGGTCTTTGATTCATTTCGATATCGGCGAGGACAAGATGACGCCGGAGGTGATCCGTGCATTCGGCGTACTCAAGAAGGCGGCTGCTCTGGTAAATCGGGATCTGGGCAAGCTGGATGAGGAGAAGACGCGGCTGATTATTCAAGCGGCCGACGAGGTGATCTCGGGGCGGCACAACGACCAATTTCCGTTGCGAATCTGGCAGACCGGAAGCGGAACGCAGACCAACATGAATGCAAATGAGGTGATCTCCAACCGCGCCATTCAGCTGGCGGGCGGCGTCATGGGCAGTAAGAAGCCAATACATCCAAATGACCACGTGAATATGTCGCAGTCGTCAAACGACACTTTCCCCGCTGCAATGCACATAGCGGCAGCTGAGCAGGTGGAACGCAGACTTATACCCATGGTTGAGGCGCTGCGGGCGGCTCTGGATGAAAAGGCGAGAGCGTTTGCGGATGTGGTCAAGATTGGCCGAACTCACCTGCAAGATGCCACTCCGCTAACTGTTGGACAGGAGATGTCAGGGTGGGTGTCGCTGCTCGAGCGGGATATAGAACGGTTGCGGACGGCACTCGACGGGCTATATGAATTGGCGATTGGCGGTACTGCGGTGGGAACGGGGTTGAATGCGCATCCCGAGTTCGGGGAACGGGCAGCGGCAAAAATTGCGGAGCAAACAGGTCTGCCATTCCGATCGCATCCGAATAAATTTGCAGCGCTCTCGGCCCATGATGAAATTGTCTTCGCAAGCGGGGCACTCAAGACTTTAGCGGCTTCCTTGATGAAGATTGCGAATGATATTCGGTGGCTTGCTTCAGGCCCGCGCTGCGGATTAGGAGAGTTGATCCTTCCGGAGAACGAGCCAGGATCGTCAATTATGCCGGGCAAAGTGAACCCGACGCAATGTGAAGCGATGACAATGGTCGCAATACAGGTGTTTGGGAATGATACGGCCATTGGGTTCGCCGGCTCACAGGGAAATTTCGAGCTGAACGTCTTCAAGCCGGTAATCATTCATAATTTTTTGCATTCGGTGCGGCTTCTGGCCGATGTTTGCCACAGCTTCACCGAGCATTGCGCGCCTGGCATTGAACTGAACCGGGCAAAAATCGACCAGAACGTGCAGGATTCGCTGATGCTGGTGACCGCCTTGAGTCCCGTAGTCGGATACGACAAGGCTGCCAAGATCGCGCACACAGCGCACGTCGAGGGCTTGAGCCTTCGCGAGGCCGCTGTAAAGTTGGGCTTTTTGAGCGGTAAAGACTTTGACAAATGGGTGAAAGCACAGGAGATGACGCGGCCCTCCTAGAAGCTTGCGGCCCGTCGGTCGGCGGAAGGGCAAGGCCGCGATCCCTGAGACTTTATCCCTCTTCGGCACACGATTAATTCGGCAACCGTCTTTCGTGAGATGGCGTGTCGACAAAGATGTGTGCTAAGACATTTACGCCCTCCGCCCCCGCTACTGGCCTTAGCCTAGAGCACGAGGTCGTGAATCTAGATAGAGATTGCCGTATCGCGAGCCATGTGCGCATTGCAGGCAGCAGCTCAGATAGAAGGCGCGGACTCTTGGGAATGGATTGCCTCGCGGCGGGCGCTGGAATCTGGATCACTCCCTGCGAAGCGATCCACACCTTTGGCATGAGAATGCCGATCGACGCCATCTTCCTTGACAGCAAGCTCCACATAAAAAAGCTGCACGCGCAACTAGGGCCGCGCCGGATTTCTGTCTGTATCTCGGCATCCTCGGTTCTCGAACTGCAGGCGGGAGCCATTTCGCGCTCTGCGACCCAGGTGGGTGATCGTCTCACGTTCCACCCTGGTTCTAAAGACGGCGAATGATCCAGCCGAAGAGATCATCTGCGATATGCCTACGGCTTTGAAAATCATCCTAATTGCCATTGTCCTGGTTGCCGCGGTTTATGACCTGCGCTTTAGGCGGATTCCGAATTGGCTCAATGTGAGCGGCGTCATTCTGGGGCTTGCGGTGAACACGCTTTTGTTTGCGCGCAGCGGGTTCATCGTCGCGGTTCTCGGGATAACCTGTTCGCTGCTCGTCTATGTGCCCCTATACCTAATTCGCGGGATGGGAGCGGGTGACGTGAAATTGATGGCCGCAGTGGGCGCTATCGCCGGGCCGTGGAACTGGTTTGGCATTTTTGTTGCCACGGCGCTGCTAGGCGGAGTGGTGTCGATTATTTTCGTTTCGTTGAAGAGGCGTTTACATCAGACATGTTTCAACGTTGCATTGATTGTTACTGAATTATGCCAGTTCCGGCTCCCTTCAAAGAGCAATTCTCAGTTAGACGTTCGCGATCCGCATGCTTTGGGAATGCCTCACGGAGCGTTGATTGCCATTGGCGCGGTCACCTTTTTGATCGTTTCTAGGAATGTCTCGGGATAACTCAAAGCATGAGCTTAGAGAACCTGGCCAAATCGTTCCTAATTAAACGCACCGAACAGTCGATGAGAGAACGTAACCAAAAGATAGCTGGAACTTAGTCATATGGAAACAACGGCGGTTCAGAGTTGGGAGGGCGCTTACACCGGAAGTCAACGGTGGTACATACGCTTTTTCCCATCTTTAACTGATCTGATCTTTCTGTTACCGGCGTTTTTGATTCTGTCTGTACTTCAGGGGACCAAGATTCTTCTGGCTGACGGGGATACAGGCTGGCATATCAGAACCGGTGAATGGATACTTCAAAACAGAACAGTGCCGACCTTAGATCTGTTCTCATTTACTAAACCGCACGCGGCGTGGTTTTCCTGGGAGTGGGGCTGGGACCTCTTATTCGCTCCGGTGCACCAGATTTGGGGGTTGGCCGGAGTCGCTTTCGCGAATCTCTTGGTGCTGTGCCTGATATCCGCACTCTTGTACCGCTTGGTCCGCCGATGTTGCGAGAACGATCTTCTCGCGCTGCTCTTTACGGCCGTCGCACTTGGGGGGTCGAGTATACATTGGCTGGCGCGCCCCCATCTTTTCTCATGGCTATTTCTTCTGCTCTTTTCTCACGCCTTACTTTCCGCGGAGGAGGGCAACAGAAAAGCTCTTTGGTGGTTGCCGCTGTTAATGGTGGCTTGGGTGAATATTCACGGCGCATTCTTCATCGGAATCTTCATGGTGCTAATTAGCGCGATCGGTGAGGCGGCTAGGGTTTTCACAACTAACAAGCAGATTTCTTGGTTACTCGCTTACCGGCGTATGCAACCATACCTGCTCTGTACGGCTGCATGTGTCGGCGCGAGCTTCATCAACCCGTACACATGGCGTTTGCACCGGCACATTTTTCACTACTTGTTGGATTTCCAATTGCTGGATCAGATCCAGGAGTATCAGTCAGTCAGCTTTCACCATGGTCCAGTAATTCTTTTCGAAGGCATGCTCTTGCTGGGTGCGTTCGCGACGGTCTGGTGCCTGCAACATGCCAGATTCGCAACGGCAATCCTGATCGTTTTATGGGCTCATTTGGCGCTGGTATCTGCGCGAAACATACCGATTTTTCTTTTCATCGCGACACCCTGGATAGCTTGTATGGTGCGCGACGCGCTTCGCTCTTACAGACCATCAGGGTGGTTGGGCAGATCTCGTGCTGCCGTCGTAGACATTTACAAAGAGCTGAAACCGATCGAAAGAATTGGACGCTGGCACCTGGTTTCGGTAGTTGCAGCTTTGTGCATGGCCTGCTCGATTGGCACGGGAAACCAGAAGTTTGAAGCCGCGTTCGATCCCAAGAACTTTCCTGCACAGGCGATTCCGGTTCTCCAGGGGATGAAGGAAGCCCACGTCTTTACCTATGACCAATGGGGTGATTACCTCATTTACCGGTTATATCCATCGGGTCGAGTGTTCGTAGACGGCCGGGGCGAGTTTTATGGAGCTGACTTTCTCGTTCGCTGTCAGCGCCTCATTGAGGGTGCCTATAACTGGGAAACGGAGTTGAAGCACTTCGGGGTTGATACGGTGCTACTGAGGACGGATGCTCCGCTTGCAGAAGTTCTCAAGAAATCACGGAATTGGAATCTGGTCATTGATGATGGATCTCTCATCATCTTTCGAGCCGGGTTTAAGATGGAGCACGCGACGGGTGCTCCTCCCCAGGACCAGCTGCGATTTTCACCCGTTTTCCGTAACGGGGGGAAGAAACTTGGAGCCTCCTTTGGCTTGCAAGTTGATGACAGGGATGTACAATCTACAACTCACGAAAGGAGGAGCTTATGATCAATTTGAATCTAAAAGCGTTCTGGCAGGAAGAGGACGGACAAGATCTAGTCGAATATTCCTTGCTGCTCGCGTTCATTGCGCTAGCTGCGGTTGCTTTATTGAGCAGCGCTGGCGGAAGCATTAAGACTATCTGGACCGGAATCAATAGCCAGATGACCAACGCCGCGGCTTCATAGAGCCCGACGATCATTCGACGTTTTTGAGAGCCGCCATTCTGTGCTGCACGGCACAGCGGCTCTCTTATTTTTTCATTTCTACAGTTAAGCCTTCGCTTTGGGCTGGTCTTAACTCGATGTACACGCCACGCCCGGCGCTGCGACGTTGAATCTGCGCGCCTGTGGATGAGAACCCCAGCGTTCTTTTTCAACATCCTTATTAGACTCTAATGAATCGACGTTTAATTGCTGTTTTTGGGTTTGCACTTCTGGTAGCCAGTGGGGCTAGCTTTTTCATTTACCGGGTCATTGTCTTGCATGTACAGTCGCCCGTGCATGAGGCAGTCGCGAGAAACTCCTTGGTCGTCGCTGTGCATGATCTCCAGGTGGGTGCGCTGATCCACGATTCCGACGTAAGGCAGGTCTCGTGGGGCGGCTCACTTCCGGCGCAAACGGCCGGAAAAACTCAGGATGTGATCGGGCGCGGCGTGATCGCCACAATCTATGCTAATGAGCCGATTCTCAATATACGCCTCGCGGCGAAAGGCGCAGGTGCGGGCCTCGCGGCGACAATTCCGATGGGCAAGCGTGCAGTCGCACTGCGGGTGGATGAAGTAGTCGGACTGGCGGGATTCGTTTTACCGGGTATGCGTGTAGACGTTCTCGTGGCCGGGAACCCTCCTGGTGGCGATCAGAATCGCCTTGGAACCCTGTCTCGTACAGTGCTTCAAAACATCGAGGTACTTTCCGCCGGCCAAAAAATTGAAAAAAATACGGACGGTAAACCAGAAACCGTGCAGGTCGTGAACCTGCTAGTGACTCCTGATCAAGCTGAGACTCTCAATCTGGCCAGCATCGAAACAAAGGTTCAGCTTGTCCTGAGAAATCCGCTCGACACTCAGGAAGAAGTCACGCGAGGAACCTCCATTGCGAAGCTCTTCGGAGCAGATTTTGCAGAAAGGCCAGCAGCTTTGAGATCCCCTCTCATGCTTCCCTTGCGAAGGGCTGTTGCGTTTGCGCCGATTCACCGGGATTTAGACACTACGACAGTTGAGGTCTTCAACGGAACGAAAAAGACCGAGCAGAAATTCGAAGCGTCACAGGAGAACAAGTAAGTGAAACTTGCGATCGCCACACTCCTATACACTGCCTTGCTGCTCTCAAGGCCCGGTCCCCCCGGGGGTGGGTGGGGCGATACAGCAACTTCAGCTACACCGAGAAAACCCGTTGATAAGCAGCCGCCCGAGACAGCCGCTGTGCCCGATGCTTCCTCAGACCTCAGGATAATTGTCGACAAGTCTGCGGTTGTGCAGCATGGAATCACGATTCGCCGCGTCTCCATGGCAAACAGCGAGATCGCTGAAGCGGTGGCAGTCAGCTCAACCGAGGTTCTGATCAACGGGAAAGCGCCTGGAGAGACCAGCCTCATTTTATGGGATTCCAAGGGCTATCGTACGAGATTTGAAGTTCACGTCCTAGCAAATGACGTCAAAATCGAGGCTGTTCGCCGCGAGTTGAGAGAAGAACTGGGGGACCAGGACGTTTCGCTCACCCTCGAAGGCAATAACGTATTCTTGCGTGGGACAGTGAAGGAGGTCAATGCCGCCGACCGTGCCTTTGCGATTGCCTCGACTCTCGGCAAAGTTGTGAATCTGTTGCGGGTCTTGGTACCGGCAGGTGACCCACAAATTTTGCTTAAAGTTCGTTTTGCAAACATTGATCGGACGGCTACATCTCAGCTCGGATTGAATCTGTTCAGTACTGGAGCCCTCCGAACGATTGGAAATGTTACGACCGGTCAGTTTGGGCAGGCGCCTACTTTCGACTTTAGTAAGCAGCCGGTCCAGACAACCATTACAAATCTGCTCAACATCTTTTTTTATCGCCCGGACCTCAATTTTGGAGCAATGATCCAGGCCCTGGAGGCCAAATCGTTATTGCAGGTTCTCGCAGAGCCGAACCTTCTCACAATCAGCGGGCGGCCAGCAAGCTTCCTTGCCGGAGGAGAGTTTCCGTTTCCTACATTGCAGGGCGGTGCAGGCGGCGTGGGACAAATTACGATCCAGTTTAAAGAATTCGGAATTCGACTCAATTTTTTGCCCACGGTTACGCCTCGCGGCACGATAAATCTGGTCGTCACTCCTGAGGTAAGCTCGCTCGATTACGCGAACGGCCTCACAGTCAGCGGATTCACGATTCCCGGCTTGGACACCCGGCGAGTGCAGACCGAAGTCGAACTGCAGAATGGCCAAAGCTTTGTCATCGCCGGACTCCTTGATAACCAAATTAGCGAGACGCTCAATAAGATACCCGGCCTGAGTAACATACCCCTGTTAGGCAAGCTCTTCCAGTCCCGCGCCCTGGCGAAGAACAATACCGAATTGCTGGTGATGGTAACGCCGGAACTCATCGGCCCCATACCCGTGGGCACCCGTCTCCCGGAAGTCAAAATGGATATGCCATTTCTAAAGGGAACCGCAGCGACAGCACCGCAAAGTCCGGGTCCGGCAATAACGGGTCCGCTGCCTGCCTTGCCGAAACGTGATTCGCTGCCCGTAGAACAGCTGAAGAGTTTAACGTCGCCAGACAACTCCTCCGGCAACACACCCAACAATTCAACCCCGGGTCTTGGAATGCCGTCCGTTCCACCAATACAGCCGGGCGCGCAAAATCCACCCCCGACCAGTACCCAGTCCACCGCCGCCGGGCCGAGTCACTAGAAGAGGAAGATATGAGTTCCGCGAACCTGTTGCTCTATATAGTTGACGAAACTCTACGGCGGGAAGCGCTTGAAGTCCTCCGACTCCCCGACATACCTATACCATTTGACCAGCACGATTCAGATTGGGCTAGTCTTCTAGAACGGATCGCCAAGACGAAGCCGGAGGTTCTTCTCCTCGACCTTTCTGCTGTGCCCGTAGAACTGAGCACAGGAATCCGTCAGATCAGGTATCATGTCCCCCGGATCAAAGTTGTCGCGCTTCATCCGAGCGCGGATCCAAAAATAATCCTCTCAGCCATGCGAGCGGGAGCTAACGAGTTCCTGCATCCGCCCCTGGCCGAGACTCTGCAGCCGGCCCTCGAGCACATTCTAAAGTCGGCGGACCCAGATCTTGTAACGGTACATCGCGGGAAAGTAATTGGATTTCTATCCGCAAAAGGCGGCTGCGGCGCTACCACGCTTGCGTGCCACGTAGCAACTGAGCTTCAAAGGCTCACGAGAAAAAATGTTCTGCTCGCTGATCTGGACCTAACCTCTGGCTTAGTGGGATTCCTTATGAAAACGCCCAGCTCATACTCGGTGCTGGATGCTATCAAAAATATCACTCGATTGGATGAAAGCCTGTGGCGGGCGCTTATCGTGGAACATAAGCAGAACTTAGCCGTCATTCCCGCACCTGCCTCATATTCGCGGTGGGATCATCCGGACGAAGAACAGTTGCGGCAGGTCTTGCAGTTCATGCGAACGCAACACGACTGGATCGTGCTGGACTTGGGGCGTAGCCTCAATTCAATTGCGACTGCGGTTCTGGATGAAATCGATCAACTGTTTCTAATATCTACGCTCGAAGTAGTCGCGTTGCATGGTCTTAAAGCCATTGTTCACGGTCTTTTCGAACAAGGAGAGAAGTTGCAATTAGTGCTCAACCGCACTCCGAAGATGATGGACATCAGCACCCAGGAATTAGAGAACATCCTGGGCCGTTCAATTTATGCCGCGCTTCCAAACGACTACATGGGACTCTATCAGTCTTACTCAAGCGGTAATCTCCTCGATTCGAATAATCGGCTAGCACAGCACTTTGCCTTACTGGCCGCCAAAATAGCTGGTCTATCACCCGTAAAGTCTAAGAAGAAGTTCGCTCTGTTTGGTTAATAAACATATGATCGCAACCGATGCAGTTCGGAATGACTCGATACCCGGCGAAGATACCCGGCCAATTGGAAAAACTCGAGATACTTCCTCCCCGCAATATCAAGAGCTGAAGTTTTCTATTCACCGAAAGCTTCTTGACAGAATCAATCTCGAAGCAGTGTACGCGATGCCGGGAGACCGCGTGCGCCAGGAGATCCGCCCTTCTATCGCCAAATTGGTGAACGAGGAGAAGACCCCGTTAAGCCTGGTCGAAAAAGATGGCCTGATTGAAGAAGTTCTCGACGAGGTATTCGGCCTGGGGCCCCTCGAACCGCTGCTTCGCGACAAAACAATATCTGACATCCTCGTCACCACGCCGCGTCTCATCTACATCGAGCGAGGCGGCAAGCTCGAGCGAACGGCAATACAATTCAAGGATGACGCGCATCTGATGCGCATCATCGAGAGAGTTGTGTCCCGCGTAGGACGGCGTATCGACGAATCATCTCCGATGGTGGATGCGCGTCTGCCGGATGGGTCGCGAGTGAATGCGATTATTCCGCCGCTCGCAGTCGACGGGCCTCTTCTTTCAATTCGGCGTTTCGGCGGTGATCCGCTGCAGCCCGCCGATCTGCTTCGTAATCTTTCTCTCACCGAAGGAATGCTCGAGTTAGTCAAGGGCTGTGTGAAGGCGCGGCTGAACATCATTATTTCGGGAGGAACGGGCGCGGGTAAAACAACCTTCCTGAACATGCTCTCGGGCTTTATTCCATCGAACGAACGCATTGTGACTATTGAAGACGCTGCCGAACTGCAGCTTCGCCAAACACACGTCGCTCGCCTCGAGACCCGGCCCCCAAACGTCGAAGGAAAGGGAGCTGTGGTCCAGCGTCACCTTTTGATTAACGCTCTCCGAATGCGGCCGGATCGCATCATCGTAGGCGAGGTGCGCGGTGAGGAAGCACTGGACATGCTGCAGGCAATGAATACCGGCCATGACGGCTCCCTCACTACCATTCACGCGAACACTCCGCGTGATGCGATCGCGCGGCTTGAAGTCATGATCGGCATGGCGAGCTCCAACCTCAATGTCCGCTCTATTCGTCAGCAAGTGGCCTCCGCCATCGATCTCTTTGTGCAGATCTCGCGATTCTCTGACGGAACTCGAAAAGTGACGTACATCACTGAATGCGTGGGGATGGAAGGCGAATTGGTGACAACCCAGGACATCTTTGTTTTTGAGCGGATCGGTATCACAAGCGAGGGCCGTGTCACAGGCCGCTTCCGTCCCACAGGTGTTCGGCCTAAATTTAGCGAGCGCCTAAAGGCAGCCGGTATAGAATTTTCGACTCAGCTTTTCCAAAGCGCCGTCGAAGTCCGATAAGATCGCATGATCATCCTGCTTTTGGTATTCGGCCTTACGTTTCTCCTCGTGCTGGGTTGCGTGGGTTTATCCACGGCATATTTTAAATCCAAGCAAAAGCAGCAGATCCGTTCCATGCTGCAGAAGGCCGAAGCTAGTCCGGCGGACCAGCGCAGCTCAGAACTCGTACGCCCCGTCCATGTGGAAGATTTCCTGAGCAAATTGCTGAGGCGCTTCCAATTTATGGGGCGTTTGCATTTGATTCTCGAGCAATCGGGCAAGAATTGGACTGCCAGCAAACTGATCGTGATCTCATGTATCACCTGTGTGCTCGGATTGCTGCTTGGACTGAAGATCCGTTTGCTTTACAACCCCGAGGTTACTGCGGCAGCATTTGCCGTTTTAGGCGCATTCTGCCCGCTCTTTCTAGTTCTACGGAAGCGAAAGAAGGTGATTGCTGCATTCGAGGAACAGTTTCCTGAAGCGCTCGACTTTTTATCGCGATCTATGCGCGTGGGGCATGGCTTTACGATCGGCTTGGAAATGCTCGGTGTGGATTCACCGGATCCCCTAGGCGCTTCATTCCGGAAGGTCTCGAACGATTTGCAGCTAGGATCTCCTCTCGAAATAGCTTTAGGCAAACTCGTCATTCTTGTTCCGCTGATTGATGTGCGGTTCTTTGTTTCATCTGTGCTGCTACAGCAGGAAACGGGTGGAAATCTAGGAGAGATTTTGAGCAAGCTTTCGTATGTTATCCGGGAGCGGTTTCGTCTCAAAGGGCAGGTCAAGGCGGCGAGTGCTCACGGCCGCATTACTGGGCTTGTGCTCGTCTTGATGCCGGTCGCCGTCACAGCTTTCATCATGATGACGACCCCGGAATATCTGACCACTCTGGTGGCCGATAAGATTGGCCGAATGATGATCTATGGCGCTGTGTTCGGACAGATCATTGGATACTTCGTTATCCAAAAGATCGTCAAGATCAAGGTCTAGAAAATGGCCATCCTCACCGCTGGTTTGCTGTTTCTAATGTTGGTAGGGCTCGTGTCTTATTTTGGCTACGTTCACTACGTCAAACCAACGCGACTCCTAGACCAATTGGCGACGACAACATCCGATGCGATACCTTCCTCACTGATAGAACGAAAGCGCAAAACCCACTTCTCTTTTGCTCAGCTATTGGAGCCCATAGGGAACCTGTTTCCGGTCTCGTCCCAAGACGCACTTGCGACGAAGCACGAATTGATTGGAGCCGGCATTCGTTCGCGATCGGCGGTTCCTGTATATTACGGGTCAAAAATCGTGTTGGCCGTTGTGATGGTCATCCTGGGTCTCGCGCTTCGTGGCCATGTTAATAATCGTATCCTTAGCGTCGTCCTACCCGTCGCGATGGGAGGAGCGGGTTACTTTCTTCCAAGCCTTATACTCGGACGTTTAGCGAAGCGGCGCCGGGAGCAAATACGCTTCGCTCTGCCAGACGTTCTGGATCTTTTGGTGGTCTGCAGCGAGGCTGGATGCGGGCTTGACCAATCCATGGTGAACGTGTGCCGGGAGCTCAAAGCTGTCCACCCGGCAGTCGCAGAAGAGCTCTCATTTGTGAATATGGAGATCATGGCTGGCAAGGGCCGGGCGGACGCGTTGCGCAATTTCGGCCGCCGCACCGGCGAGGATGAAGTGAAAAAGCTCACCGCCATCTTGATTCAGACAGATCGATTTGGCACGAGTGTTTCTGAAGCGCTCCGCACGCAATCCGATTTTCTCCGAATTCGGCGGCGGCAAGAAGCCGAAGAACGCGCTGGAAAAGTGGGTGTGAAGCTCGTCTTCCCAATTTTCTTCTTCTGCCTTCCTTCGCTGTTAGTCGTTACTGCCGGGCCTGGCATGTTGCAGCTGTTCCAAAATCTTTTCCCGATGATGAACAAAATGCATTAGGCTTCGTCGATTAAAGAGATCTCTTATATTGCCGATCTGATTTGTGTCACGCTTGCGAAGAACTTCGCGCTGCGAACACTTCCTCAAAGAGGCCGAGATCTCTCGAAGAGGTCGCGAGAAAAGGAGAAAACGATGGGTGAAGTAGGAATGGCTGCAATGTGGATAGGGGCTGGTTGCATGCTGGTCATGTATCTTAAGCGGCGCCGTAAACGCAAGACGCTGCCTTAAAGTAGGGGCCGTGATGGCTGAAGCGGCAGAACTTCAGCGGGATCTCCTAAAAGCGCAAAACGTAGATGGCGGTTGGGGATATCAAAGCGGAAGCTCATGGACTGAGCCGACCGCCCTCGCACTGCTTGCGTTGCGGGCCCAACAGATCAAAGGCAGTGCATACGAACGCGCATGTACCTGGCTTCGTCGAAAGCAGCGCGTAGACGGGGGTTGGCCGCCACAACCTTCCGTAGATACCAGCACGTGGGTGACGAGCTTGGTTCTGCTCTCGTTACCTGAAACGCATTTGCCTTCGGGCGATTACCAGCGCGGGGTGGAATGGAGCATCCGGCAGATCAGGCCGGAACTCACCGGACTCGAACGGTTGATCTCGCGCATGCAAGGATCACCGCATACAGAAGAGATCAGCGGAGGATCACCTTGGTTCCCAGGAACCGCGGCCTGGATCGGCCCGACGGTGATCTCAGTTCTCGCCCTTTCCGAGGCCGTCCGAAGAAAGAGCGACGAAAAACTCAGGGCGCGCATCAACCGCGGCAAACAATACATCCTCTCCCGGCGTTGCGACGATGGCGGCTGGAACCATGGTGGAACCAGCTTCAGAAGCCAAAACGCAGAATCATACCCGGAGATGACGGGCATCGCATTACTGGCACTGCACGATACGCCGGCTTCCGACCTAAGCGTCTCAATCGCACGTGCTGAACATTTTCTTTTATCTCCAACCTCGATCGAAGCCTTATCGTGGCTCCAGATGGGGCTCCTCGTGCATGGGCGAGATCGACTGAGTGTCAGGACCGACCTACCGTGTCGAACCACGCGAGATACATGCTTGCGCCTGCTAGCTCTGACTGCCCATTCAAGCAATAACAAACTTCTCATCCAGAACTGCTGAACTATGGCCGGAATAAATCGCCGATACTTCTTCTTAGGATCGTTCGCCGCTGCATTATCGTGCTCGCGAGTAGCTCAATCCTCTAGACACCACGTATCGATAGTTCGCGCTTCATCCTATTCGGCAGATCTGGCAAACGTCGTTCGAAGAATTTTGATTGAGCATCAAGTCAACGTTGTTGGCAAAAGCGTTCTCCTAAAACCGAACTTAGTCGAATTTAGCTCACACGCTCCGATCAACACTCATCCAATCTTTGTTGCCGCCGTTCGGGAAGCCTTTCATGCTTTGGGCGCTCGCGAGGTCCGGATCGGGGAAGGGCCCGGCCATCGCCGCATGACACTAGATATGGCCTCGGCGGCCGGCTATTTCGCAAACGTTTCGAAATTCGAGGAGACCTTCACAGATCTCAACCTTGATGAGGTGAGCGCAATCCGATTGGCTCAACCGTTCTCCACACTTTCAAAGCTCTATCTTCCTCACGCGGTGCTCACGTGCGATTTATTGGTTTCGCTCGCAAAAATGAAGACCCATCATTGGACGGGTGCTACCTTGTCCATGAAGAATTTGTTTGGAGTAGTGCCGGGCAGCATTTACGGTTGGCCTAAGAATCCCTTACATTGGGCGGGAATCGATGAATGCATTGCGGATCTCCACTATGTGTTCCCAAACCAATTCTGCCTGGTAGACGGAATTGAAGCGATGGAAGGCAATGGCCCCATATTGGGAACCCGCAAGGCTGCCGGAATCATCGTCGCCGGCCCTCATCCCCCGAGCGTAGATGCGACGTGTTGCCGGATCATGGAAATCGACCCTCGAAAAATTGGGTACCTTAACCTGGTGCAGCGACGATCTGGACGGACTTCTGATGGAATTCAGCAGGTTGGGGAATCCATTGTCTCAGTCCAGGCACGTTTCGCGCTTATTCCGGATCTTGAACACCTCCGGCTTAGAACATAAATTTGAACGCCAGGATTAGATAAACATCTCTTCGTCGGAAGTGGCGTGATCGACTGTGGGCCGACCACTACGTCCGAGGTGGGAAAGCGTAGTGCGAATACCTGCAAACACTCCGTAAACTTCGCGAACAGGGCGGACCACACCCCGTTGAACGAGTGAAACGGTTTGCTGGGTGCGGGTCATGGCGTCGTCCAACACCATTTCTGCCCTCTCCATCTGAACTTTTGCCCTAGTGGTTGCGTCAGTCAACAGATCGTCTACTTTCGCGAGCTGTTGCTTAGTGACATCCAGGATGGCGCCGCTCGTGGTCCCAATCTTGTTAACATGCTTCTCAACACTTTCGAGCGTGCGCTTGCTGATGCCGATTACATTTTGAACGTCCGGCAGAATCGCCGTTACCTTGGCCTGAAGGCCGCGCGCGACGACGAAAAGGCCGATTAACATTCCGGCCTGAATTACCAAAGCAACTGCGGCCACAATGACAAAGATCGTAAGAAGAGTTTGCTGGTCCATGTCGGCGCCAAATCCCGCCTAACCTAATCTACTAGACGTTGCCTCCGGTGTTCCCGCCGCCGGTGCCGGTCGCGGTTTTCACGTCGCTCAGCGCATCACGATAGGCCTGTTTTCCGGCCTCAACAGCCGCGTTCAGGTTTTCCTTGTGACGGGTGACAGTGGATTTTCCCTTCTCGTAAATGTCGGATGCGGAATCCTTTAAGTCGTCACTACGCTGGCGAATGTAGTCCTTTCCTTCCGCCGTGCGGGATTTCAGGTAATCGGTGCCCTCGCCCGCCTTATCGGCTAACAGTTGACGTGTTTCCTCGCCAGGTCGGGGAGCCCAAAGTACCCCGGCCGCCACACCCAGCCCAAGTCCCAGTAAAAAGTAGCCGAAGCCGCTTCGTTCCTCCATTTGAATCTCCTTTAGATAAATAGATAATGTTCGTGGTTACACTGTGTAGAGCGTGCTACAGTGGCAAACGTTTCAGTAGATGGCCGTACGCGGTAAGCCAAAGAAGGTCGATAGCGCGGGGCTCTGGGACTACGCCCTGCGCGTACTAGGCCAGCGTGCGCATTCCGCCAACGAACTTAGCCAAAAACTCTCAAAACGTTCAGAATCCGCGGCTGATGTGGCTGCTGTCATGAGCAAGCTGCGCGATTATGGGCTTGCGGATGACACGAAGTTTTCCGAGGCATTCGCGTCCTCAAGACTCCAAAACCGGGGCTTCGGTCGTTTCCGCGTATTGCGTGACTTACGTTCAAAGAGGGTTTCGGGAAGCATCGCTCAAGCGGCAGTTGAGAAGACCTTTGCCGGCACCGATGAGGCCGATCTTATCCAGCGCTTTCTCGAACGTAAATACCGCGGTAAAAAGCTGGACGAGTTCCTCAAAGAAGAAAAGAATGTGGCAAACGTATACCGCCGGCTTCGGGCCGCGGGTTTCAGCAGCGGCAAGTCGCTTTCTATATTGAAGCGCTATGCGCATCAAGTTGAAGACTGGAGCGGCCTCGAAGACGATGGGTAATTGTCTCCGACGGGTCGCCTGGTTCTAGAACTTTACTTGAGGAACTTTCTTCTCCTCCTTGGTGGTCTTGAAATAGGCGTCATCACGTTGAAAGCCGAAGATCGAGGCAGCAATGTTGTTTGGAAACAGTTGGACGTCGGTGTTGTACTTCTTTATGGCTTCGTTGTAATCGCGGCGCGATACAGCGATACGATTCTCTGTACGTGACAACTCGTCCTGCAAGCGAAGGAAGTTTTCATTCGATTTCAGCTGCGGATAATTTTCTTGTAGAACGAGAAGCCGGCCGATAGCACCGCTCAGTTGGTTGTTGGCGGTAATCTCGTCTTGCTTGCTGTGAGCCCCTAGCAGCGCCGCACGGGCGTTGGCCACTTCCCCGATAACTGTCTGCTCCTGCTTTGCGTAACCCTTAACGGTCTCGACGAGGTTAGGAATCAGATCGGCACGACGCTTCATGTCGTTGTCGACCTGAGCCCATTTCGCATCGATTTCGTTCTTTTCCGTGACTAGCCGGTTGCGCTGGCCCATCAGTTGGCCGCCGAAAATCAAGCCTCCGAGCACCAAAATCCCTACGACAACTAGCACGCTTTTCATCGTTTCCGCCCCCGGTTTTTAGATTCGTTTGCAAAGCCAACGCTCGCGCATGCCGTCACCGATCCAGCCCATCTACGAAACGGACCAAGGAATCCATCTCCGCCAGATACTTATCGAATAATACGACGGCATCTACTTCCGCACGCCGCTTACCCGCCGCACGAACCGCTAGTATCGCATTAGCGCCTTCAAACGGCACGTTCATCGTTTGCCCGAGTGCGGCGATGATTTCCCTCTTTTTCCACCGTGGCTCATGACCGCTCAGAATGAGAGCGTGCCTCCCCAGAACACAAAATGTCGAGACTGAGTCGGCAAGAAGGTTCAACAACTGCTCCGGACGCGAGAGTACTTCCGCAGCTTTCTGACGAAGCCGAATCTGTTTAGCGCGAATTTCGTGCTCCACTTGAGCGCGATAAAAAGACGGATCGACATGCAGATTCTGGATCACGTCTGCGCCGTAGAGCACGCGTCGATGTTCCTGCATATCGTGGAACTCCATGGGGAAGCAATCAGTCGACGCACGAATTTCCTCCTCATTCATCAGCAGCGGCGGGGGATTGCCTTGCTGACGCCACCACCGGAAAACAGCTTCGGATTCGGCGAGTTCGGCACGTGAAAGCCGGTCAAGAACGCATAGCACGTTGAGATCGGAGCTTTGCTCGTGCCAATCGCCCATTGCGGCTGAGCCGTATAAGACAGCCGAGACAAGATGATCGCCGAATGCCGACTTGAGTCGGCGAACCAGTTCTGAGAGTTTTTCCTCCAATTGTGCTCCTCGCCTGCTAAAACTTACCTGCTAAGACTTACCAGTTACTGTTTGCGCCGCCGCCGCCAAAATCACCTCCGCCGAACCCGCCGAACCCGCCTCCGCCCCCGGAACTGCCGCCGAACCCGCCTCCGTTGCCCCACCTGCCCCCCGAACTACGCCCACCCCCAAGTAGATTTCCGAGCAGCATGCCGGTCAGGAACCCTCCGAAGCCTCCACGTCCGCCCCGTCCACCGCGGCCGACCCGGCTAAACAGCCAGAGCAATACAAAGATGCCCAGTACGAGTAGCGGACCTGGAATGCCGCCCCGGCGCCGATTAGGGACGTTTTCCGGTTCTTTTTGAGGCTGGGGAAGGTCATCTGAAAAGGCGCCGCCTTTTCCCTGCGCAATTTGCTGGGCCATACCGCGAGCCGCGGTGAGCAGTGCGCCGCTATAATCGTTGTCGCGGAGTTGAGGGCGTATGGAGCGGAGGATGCTCCCGGAAAAGCCGTCTGTGAGATATGGCTCAATGCCGCGGCCAGTTTCAATATCGTCCTTGTGGTCTTTGATAGCGAGAAGCAGGAGCACGCCCTGATTGCTTTTCCGGTCGCCAACCCCCCACTTGCGAGCCAGTTGGATCGCAAAATCTTCGATTGGTTGGTCGCCTAGGGTGTCGATAGTGACAAGCGCAAATTGCACCCCGAGCTGCTGCTCCACTTTGCTGCAAAATCCTTCCAGTTGCGCCTTCTCGTCCGGACTTAGAACGTGGGCAAGATCGCTGACGTAGCCGGTCGGCTTCGGCAACGAGTTCACATCAACTGCGCAAAGCGCGGGCCGCGCCGCAAAACCCGCCATCCAGGCAGCGATGCAAAGCCGGAAAAGAATTATCCGAAGGCGCCCTGGCATGAAAGATGAGCTTAGCAAGAACATGCTCCCTTCTCTGGCCGAGGTGACTGCGAGTTCGGCCGGAAAAGGGAGGGAGGACCTAGAAACGATAAAGGTTGTAGGCTACCGGGTTCTGTGGGCTACCACTTGTACCTGTTCAAGCATCGCGTTTACGGTAATGGAACTGCCGGCGTTGAGCTGGAGATTTCTCTGCCACGTTGCGTTTCCGCTGCGGACTGAAACCTGATGAGCACCTGAACTCAGAGGTAATGTAGACGGGGTGCTGCCTACGTACGCTCCGTCGACCTCAATATCAGCGCCCGGCATATTGGGACGTAATGGTCACGTTCGCCGTTCCGCTGGCGGCGGCCTTTGATGCATTTGAGATGCGGAGGGAGCGGCGCTTGTGAGCGCGTGATCCCGGTCCGTGAAGGCATCAAACACCACGCCTTTGTTGATGGTGACGTCTTTACCTTTTATCAGAAGAATCGCCGGTGCAGCGGGCCAAAAGAGAACTGCCGCACCGGCTGTTAGAACGCCCGTGCTCACGGCATGGCTACCGCCGTTCTGTTTGTTAACTGTGTACCGTAACGGAATCCACTCACCATCGATTGCACGGACCCTGTCTATAGAGAAGTCGAGCTTACCAGCTCGTCCCATATGGCGCTTTTGTTGCGCTTGGGTGACGGTTCCGGTCACACGCGAACCCTCCGCTATAACCACCTCGTCGCCCACTTTGACAGGTTCGGTCACCGAAAGCTCGACAGTTTGGCCTTGCTCAGCAGTGCTCGAAGAGATGGTCTGGTCGAGGCGAACGCGCAGCTTTGTGCCATCGGCAATATTCACCTGGGCGGCCCCACGACGGCCGACAGGAGGAAAGTCATCAGTTTTTTCATTGTTTTCTCCTTTCAAATGCTCGGCCTCTAAGCCGTCACGATTAGTACGCGCAAGTAGAACCAACAATGGATCACGCAAACCAAAAATATCTTTGGATACCCATCGCGGGGCATTTTACGAATCCAAAATCGGTAGTGTCCTAATTTGCCCAAATTAGGACACTACCCCAAAATCGGGTTGCTGGCGCTCACGCCGCGCTCGTGTTATCCTCCGTGGTGCCGCAGTTGCCGCGGGAGGTTTGAATGGCGATTAGAGAAATGCTTTTACCTGAATTTGACGAGGAAATGAGGAACACGCGAAAGATACTCGAACGCGTGCCAGACGATAAGCTCGATTACAAGCCGCATGAGAAGTCGATGGCGCTCGGCCGACTCGCGGCACACGTAGCCGAGTTGCCGGCATGGGCGAAGCACACGATCGAGATGGAAGTTCTTGATCTTCCGCCTGTCTTCCAGCCCTATTCGGCCAAGTCGCGGGAAGAAGTGCTCGCTACATTCGATAAGAACGTGGCCGAGGCTCGCGAATTAATAGTGCGCGTGACGGATGAAGAGCTTCAGAAGACATGGACCCTGAAGTTCGGAGGAAACACGATCTTCTCCATGCCGCGATCTAGAGTGCTGCGCAGCATTGTGATGAATCACCTGATTCATCATCGCGCCCAGCTTGGGGTGTACCTTAGGTTAAATGAAGTCGAGATTCCGGGGATGTACGGTCCATCCGCGGATGAGATGAAGTACTGGAATCCAGGAGCGCCCGCGCAGAGAGCGCAGAGCGCCTGAACAATTTATCTACGAACTCAATTCCAAGCTGCCCGGCTACTGTTTGGCTCATTGTCTCGCCTTTCGCAGCATTTCTCTCTTAAGAAACGCTTTAGCCATAACCCAGTCCCGCTTCACGGTGGCTGGTGAGATCTCAAGGATCTCGGCGGTCTCCTCGATAGTCAGTCCTCCAAAATACCTCAGTTCAACGATCCGGCTTTGTTGTGGGTCCGCGTGTGCCAATGCTTCCAGCGCGTCATCCAGAGCAACAAGATCCAGATCTTTTTCCTCAGCTGATGCCATCGCGTCATCGAGCGATAGTTTGTAATTCGGTCCGCCCCGCTTGGCGGCGACTCGAGCGCGCGCGTGATCAACGAGGATGCGCCGGATCAGTTCTGCAGCGAGTGCAAAGAAATGGCTCCGGCTTCGCCACTCGACTTGACGCTGATCGATCAACCGGAGATATGCCTCGTGAACTAAAGCCGTGCCTTCGAGCGTGTGATCCGGGCGTTCGCGCCGGAGATAGATTTTCGCCAGCCTGCGAAGTTCGTTGTACACCAGCGGCGTCAAGGCATCGAGCGCGCCTCTTTCTCCGCGACTCCAATTCACCAGCAGTTTTGTTACGTCTTCTGAGGGGTTGGTCAATGCGCGGTTCTTGTATCTTGCATGAGGACCACGTCAGAGGTGGACATTCCTCGAGAATACGCCAGTTTCCCTTGTGGCGACCACGCGAATGAGTAGATTTCCCCTGAAGTAAAGGACGTGAGCGGATGCGGCGGACGGCCGTCTAGAGGCTGCAGCCATATGTTGTAGTTTCCAACCCGCCCATCCAGGAACGTAATGGCATCTCCGGACGGTGTCCATCGAAGAATCGAGTCCGGCTTCACCGCCGGGGCGGGGTCGAACACTCGCAAAGGTTCGCCGCCCAAAGGCGAAAACACTGCCAGTTTCCAGTGCGGGCTATCTGGATCCTCGCTATACCAGCAGGCAATTTTCCCATCTTTTGGCGATACCGCTGGGTGAGTCGTTAGAGCCTTAGTGAGTTGTACAGGAGAGCCACCTCCAACGGGTGTCTTCCAAATATTCCAACTGCCGTTTACATTCGTGTGGTGAGAGACGACGAAATTTCTGTCAGGCGTAAATTCGGGCCAATTACTGTCTCGCGAGCCCGTCGTCAACTGCTTGGGTTCTTCAGCGTCACTGCTAACGCGCCAAATGTTCCAATTCCCGTTACGTTTTGAATGGAAAGCAATCACTTTTCCGTCTGGAGATGAAACTGGAGAGTAGCTTCGTCCCGTGCCGAAGGTTAATTGCCGCTGGCCACGCCCGTCGGCGTTCATGATCCATATATCCGCTGAACCGGTGGTGTCGGAGGCATACAGCAACCGGCCATCAGGCGTCCAGGCTAAGTCGAAATAACGGCCACTGCCGGGAGTGATTTGAACCGAGCGTGCGGGATCATTCGGACGCCTGATGTAGACGTCCGCGAGCCTCTGTTGCTGCACGGATACGAGCTTTGACGGAATGCTAGCGACACTGATTCCGGCATAATCATCAAGGTCGTTGCCGATGCGCGTCGCCTCACCTCCCGGATACGACAGGTACCAGATCTGTTGGAAGGATGATTCGTATTCTTGGCCGACAACAAGGAGGCCCGATGTTCCGCCAGGCCACGAGAGATGTTGGATCCATTGCCATCGCGGCGATGGAATCTCATGTCTCTCGCCAGTCTGGGTATTGCAGACGATCAAGCGGATGAAGAAGCCCCTGCTATCACTCTCTTCGAGAGCATACGCCAGCAGTTTGCCATCGGGCGACCAGGCCGGCGCTGAGTCCCATGAGAAACGCTCAGGGTACCTGTAAGTGGCCAGAAGACGCTCGCCGCGCGCGTTCACGTTTGCGATCCACAGTTCGTCTTCCTGCAGTGTGCGATTAGCTTCGACAAACGCCTCATGAGTGCCATCGAATGAAAGGCTCACAGGTCCGGCGAAGGTTCCCATAAGCTTTTCCGGCGGCCCGCCTGAAAGAGGGACGGTATACACGTATCGAGTCGAAGGTTGCTTGCTTGGATAGGTAACGAACGTCACGTGTGTGCCGTTACGAGTAAAGTCCAATCCCGTCACTTCGCCTAGAACCTGCGATGTGAGCTTTATGGGGGCGGGTTTTCCCAATTCCCGCACCCAGAACTCAGTGGCGCCTGCTTCAGTTGTCGTGTAAGCAACGTGTCGTCCGCTCGGAGAAATGGCGGCCATACTCGCTGTACCGTTGCTAGTCAGTTTATTGAATCTCAGACTCGAGAACGGTGTAGGTTGGTGGGCAGGATGCCACCAATTCAGTGCGTACGCGATTGCGATAAATGCAACAAGGCATGCGGTAACAGCGCCGATCATCCCGTAAGCCTTGCGTGTGACTGGATCGATTGTGATGTGAGTTGAGCTCTTAACCCCTTTCGTGGGCTGAGTACTCATGAGGATTTTTGTGAACCGCGGTTCGTGGCGGAGGGAATCCCAGCGGGGATCTACGGCAATCCAGCAGACCCACCAATCGCGGTCGACGAAAGCCTCTTCGAGGCACCTGAGTGCGTTCGAGATTTCGCCCAACGCTAGGAAGGTCGAAGCGCGATCATAGCCTGAAACGTAGCGGTGTGTCGCAGCGCTTTCAATCTCGTCACGCAATCGGGCTGCGACTTCAAGGCGGCGATTTGCTACTTCGGCATGTGCCATCGCGCATAATGAGGCCGGGCTACGGTTGCTCAATTCAACAGAATGCTCTGCTGCCTCGTGCGCCTTGGAATTCTCGCCGATTTTGAGATAGCACCACGCGAGAATCTCGTACAGCGCCGCCGAATTCTTTGAGTCCCGTGCAGCCGCCGACAGTAGCTCAACTGCTTGTCCATACTGGCGAGCGTTGTAGTAAACAAATCCTAGCGCAGCCGCGATCATGGGGGAATTTGGATCTAACTTGCGCGCGCGCTCGAGATTAGCGATGGCGAGTTCGGGCCGGTTTCGAGCCGAGTTCAGCAGTCCGAACCAATGGTGAGCACTGGCGTAACTGAGGTTACGCGTGATTGCCAGATGGAAGTGCTGTTCCGCTACGGCGTAATCGCGATGATAGGCCCAGAGGGCGAAGGCAAGAGATGCGTGCGCTTCGGCGAGAGCCGAATCAAGTTGGAGCGCGGTTTCCGCGGCGTGTATTGCCGCAGCGAAGCTCTCTGAGGGCGGCAGGCCCCCCAACAAGCCTAATCTCAGATAGTAATCCGCTACACCGGATGTGCTCTCGCATATTGCGGATCCTCGGCAATCGCTTGCATGAAACAGACCAAAGCTTTCGCCAGTTCCTCGGTATCTCCAGCGCTCCGAGTCCAGTGCCAACGCCCACGCAAGTAGATTTCATGAGCTCGCGGATTAGCTGTTCCACGTTTACTCAGCAATGCACGCTCTTCGCTGCTCAACTGCGGAATCAGAGCACGCGAAACCTGCTCCGAGATGGATTCCTCTAACTTCAGAAGGTCGCTGACCTTCTCATCGAAGTGGCCGCCCCAAACAGCCGTTCCGGTGTCAACAGAAACGAGTTGCACAGACACGCGTACCTGCTCACCGGTTACGTAGAGACAACCTTCTAATACGTAGTTAACTCGCAGCTCCTTTGCCGCTCGAGCTGTGTCGTGAGCTTCCGCATATTTCAGAACAGCACTGGTGGGCCGTACCGCAATCCGCTCCACTCTGCTGAGTCTCGTTATCAGCGCGTCGGTGATGCCTGAGGCGAGAAACGCGTTTCGTGTTCGTATCGGTGTCGGGCTCCCGGAGGGGGAGAATTGCAATCGAAACCTGTTCGACGGTTTCATCTTCGAATGCGAGCCGGGAGCTTGCGACCGGCAATGTCCCATTGAGATAACGTTGAATGTCAGCGGCGAACGCGTCAACTGAGCCATAGCGTTCCTCCGGATCCCACTGTATGGCTTTCAACGCGATTGCCCGAACGTCTTGGGGCAGGTGCGCGTCGTTACCACGATCAGCTCGCGAAAGATCTTGTTGGAAGGCGCCTAAACTGGGTCGTTCGCCACAAAGAAGTTCATACAATACGACCCCCAGTGAATAGACATCGCTGCGAATGGTGGCGGGATCGCCGCGCATTTGCTCAGGGCTGGCGTGAGCGGGCGAAAACCAACCAAGGTGGTTTCGTTAAGGGTGCCCGGAATTTCCGGGTCAATGAGTTTGGCGATTCCGAAGTCGAGTAATTTAGGGGTGCCGTCGTGCTGGACCAGAATATTACTAGGCTTCAAGTCCCGATGAATTACATTACGGCAATGCGCGTAGTGAACTGCGGAGCAAATTTTGAGACATAGCTCAAGCCTTTCATCCAATTTCAGGGATCGAGCATCGCAATATTGTTTTAGGGGCTGGCCTTCGACGTACTCCATTACAAAATACGAAAGTCTAGTGGCGGTGGTGCCGCCATCGAGTAATCTGGCGACATACGGATGTTCGATAGTTGCTAAGATCTGCCTTTCCTTCCGGAAACGACTGATGGCAGTGTTGCTGACCTTCGCGTGCGGAATGAGCTTTATAGCAACGCTCTTGAAGTATTCGCTATCGGCGCGAGTGGCCAGGTAAACAGCTCCCATTCCGCCTCGGCCGATCTCTCTTTCCAACCGGTACGCTCCAATTCGCGTGCCAGTCGCGAACTCCTCTGAGGAAGAGAGTGGAGGGTCACCATCGGCAAAAGATTCGAGGGATGCAAATGGTTGATCGAGGAACTCTCCGGTTTCTTCGTGCGCGGCCAGTAAAAATTCCACCTCCCGGCGGAGTTCTCCGTCTTCCCCGCAATGGCTGTCAAGGAAACGTTGCCGGCCGGATGCTGGACGCGAAAGTGCCAACTCAAACAACGCTTTGACCTGTTCCCAGCGGTCGCGACTGAACTGTCCATTCTGCTGTTGTGAATTTTCAGCTTTGCCGGGATTCAAATTCAGGCTCCCCTGTGTAGGCGGATCAGAGGCGCGTATCGAATCTGCGTTACCGCGAAACTCATCTCGGTCTGACACGTTTTGTTTCCAAACATCCCTTTTGAGATGCCGGTGGGTTGCCGCGGAAACCCGCTGTAAATGGCTGCTTCTCAGAAGTTTAATACTAGAGCTTTGAAAAAAAACAAGATTTTGAAGTAGCCCCAATTCGCGGGGTTGTGAGCGACTTGAGGAAATGTTTTCCGTCTACTGTATCGACTTGGAACCGCGACAAGTTCTGTATGAGACAGCCTAAGCATGTATCGTGGGACGGCTGCCGCTCATGCGCTTCTGTCGCCAAATGGGCCGAGATGACCGTTGTCCTTGTTGAACGCCGCGCTGGTCCGGAAAAGGTGCTGCAAGAACACCTGTTCCGCTCGAGTTTGAAAATGGCGGGTGCGCATGGCCACAGCCAAGTTGCGCATCGCACCCTCATTACTGATCTGGATGAAACGGCAGCCCCGCATCGGTTGGACAGCCATTTTGGGCACGGCGGAAATCCCCATGTTCGCCGAAACCATCGCAAGAATGGTCGCGAATTGTCCGCTTTCAAAGACGACGTTGGGAGATACGCGGGATTTTCGGCAGGCTTCAATCGTGCTGTCGCGAAAACAATGGCCTTCTTTAAGCAACAGGAAGCGGCTTTCTTTAGGAATCTCTTCAAGGCTGATCCTTTTGCGCCGCGAAAGTTCATGCGAAATCGGAACGACAAGAAAAAACGGCTCGCTTAGCAGCTTGAGCGCCACTACCTCTACTCCATTGAGAGGCAGTGCGGCGATGACGAGATCCACGGTCCCCCCCTGCAACCGATCGAGCAGAACCGGAGTCGTATCTTCAATCACGTTAATCACCACGCCAGGGTGTTGACGCGAGAAGCTGCTCAGCACAGAGGGCAGCAGATAAGGTGCGACGGTGGGAATCGCTCCGATTGAGATTTCGCCCTTATTTTTTCCGTTCATCTCCAGGATCTCGGTCTTCGCTTCCGAGAGCTCGCGAAGGATTCGTTCCGCTTTCGGGAGAAACGCGGTTCCGAAGGATGTGAGCCTTGCCGATTTCGACAGCCGGTCGAAAAGCTTTGCTCCAAGTTCTGCCTCGAGTTTAAGGATCTGTTGCGATAAAGACGGCTGCGCCACGCGCTCCGCCTGCGCGGCACGCGTGAATGTTCCGTTGTGTGCGACAGCGCAGAAATAACGCAGCTGATGAATTTCCATACAGAAAAATTCGACTGCACCTTATGTGCTTAGTCTCAATTCCTATAAACAGGATAGGAAACATATATTGGACCTATGGCTGGGCGGCTCGTAGTCTGGAAAAGAAAGGATAAATTATGGGAACAGCAGTAACACCAGTACCAGCAGGTGACGTCACGCAGCGAGTCGGCGTGGAAGTGATCCGGGCGCGCGGCGTTGATGTCGAGAAATTGATCAAAATGCTAATCGCAAATGCGGCGGCGGAGTTTGCAAGTACGTATTACTACTACACAATTCTTCGCATGCATCTTGCGGGGTATGAAGATTATAAGGAGATCTGCGAGGACGCACGGCTAGAGGATCGCGCGCACTGGGAACTTATTGTGCCGCGAATTTATGAGCTCGGCGGAGAATTGCCAAATGACCTGCCAGAGTTTCACAACCAGGCCGGGTGCGTCGCCGCAAAATTGCCTAATCCGCCGACAGTAGTCAATATTCTCACGGTTCTGCTCGAATCAGAGCGGTGTGCGATTCGCAGTTGGAGTGCAGTTTGCGATATGACATTCGGGAAGGATCCGAGGACATACGACCTGGCAGCAAGGATTCTAAATGAAGAGGTCGAGCACGAAGCGTGGTTCATCGAACTGCTGGCCCACGAGCGTGACGGCAAGTCGATTCCCTCGGGCCACTTCCGCCGCGGTGAGCCGGGCGAGGCTCCATATAGCAAGAATCGGGGTTTCTACAACCCGTAAACTATCGGGGCATAGCCATGCGGCTGCATGAACGGAATTGAAGGTCATCTGGTTGTACTCGACACGCCCGAAGGCGAGTGCTCTTTGATATGCAAGCCGGATGAATTCATCTGGGATGCGGCCGCACGCAACGGAATCGTGCTTCCCGCGATCTGCCATCAAGGTCGATGTTTGACTTGCGCCTGTAGGATTTTGAGCGGCATAGTCGATCAGACGAACTCAAATTCATATTTTCCGGAAGACAGAAAAGCAGGATTTGCCTTGATC
>JBPCLH010000154.1:0-20537 GCA_051003475.1 Bryobacteraceae bacterium | reverse complement strand
TAGGCCGCGCCCCCCGCACCCCCAGCGCCTTCCTTCAAGTCTCCTTATCGAAAATGTCCGGCGATCCAAACTATCGCTTCGTCTCGGCATTCCTGCGCCGCGACATTTCCGATCAAGACTTACGACTACGCGACAAAGTGATTGGTGGACGCTGGTACGTTTACCAATACTAATCTGAAAGCCTTGCAGACGACGATAGTTTCCCGGATGGCGCCTCATACAGGAGGGATTTAGAAGGGTCGCGCGCCCCGCGGTACTGCGCAAGCGATTTCAGGTCGCCGCGCTGTCGTGCCCCGCATTTACCTAGACTGCAGGTAAGCCGCAGCCGCGTGTGCCTGCTGGGGATCTAGATCGCGAGTCACTATGGTCATCTCGGGTGCATGACTTCGGTCACCTTTGCGGAATTTGTCCAACTGGCCTTCAATGTATTCGGCGTTCTGACCAGCAAGGCGCGGTGCAAGACCTTTGCCTTGGGCATCCGGTCCATGACAGGTCATGCACGGAAGAATCTTCTGAGCGGGCAGGCCCTTCGTGAACAGATTCCTTCCTTCTTCGATCAGCGCCTTATTCGAAGAGTGTCCCGGCGCAGGAGGCTGATTCGCATACCACAGCACAGCCTCTTTCATGACATCGGGTTTCGCAGCGTGCGCTACGCCTTCCATGTTGATACGCTCATTGCGGGTGAGATTACCGGCGTCCTTCCTTGCGCCGATAGCCCTCAGCGTCCACCAGTACAGTTCGTCTACAGGCGGCGAGGCGGGCTCCTTGAATGCTGCTAGTTTCTTTTCGGCGTACGTTGCGTCCAGCCCCGCTAACTTCGGGAAATAAGGCAACTGGCTATTGCCGTCAATGCCATGGCATCCGGAGCAGTAAGTAGTGACGATGCGCGGTGCATCCCAGCGTTTCTGTCCGTAAACGGGGAACGTGGTCGTGGCCAACGCCAGTGCTGTCCCTGCTGCTTTCATGAGTAACTTGTGAACTCCCAATGTGCACTCCCTACTGATTCAAAACGCGAAGAAAACACTCAGCCAAAGCGTGTTGTTATCGCTTGGTTTCCGGCCTAGTCCGTCGATATTACTATTGAGTCCGTTGAATTTCGTAAAGCCGGTGTATTGGAGTGTTGCCACGACGTTCTGCGATAGCGTCCGGTCCACCTCCAGTTCATAGCCGGTCGTATTCGGCTTTGCTGACAGTAGATTCCCGTTGGGATCAGTGATCCCGTACAACGCCGCGTTGTTACTTCCATTGCTCATGAAATAGCCGCCGGTAAATGTCCATGCATCGCGGAGCGCAAGGGAGACGTTCAGGTTGAGGGTTTTCAAGTTACCTTTCGGGTTGGAGACACCTCCCAACGGGAAACTCCCATTCCAGGACTGCTGCTCGTATATGTATGAGCCTCGGAACGTGAGCTTGCGCGTATTACCCAAATACTGATACTGCGAGTCGAAGCCGGTATCGGCAAATGTATCGGTTGGGCCGTTCGGAGCGGCACTGTCCGGGTAAACATCGGAATGCATGCCAAACGTGCCAACCATCCACACGTTCGGCCCACTATCCTTGGTCCAATAGGCGCGCCAGTATGGATTGAAGCCTTTCAAATACTGTGCTCCGGTTTGGAACGAAGTACCTGCGTTCATAAACCGAAAAAACCCGGTCCCGACGCGGTACATGGACACTTCGGCATAGAACTGGCGATCAAACAGCGCGTAGACACCAACACTGCCAGTCTCCTGAGCCAAGCTGGCGATCATCGGACTTCCGGGCGCACCGGGCGCTTGCGGCGAACCATAGAAGGGATACCCCCAACTCGGAACGGTATTCCACACGTCCTGCAGTGCTGGGTCGTTATTGCTATCAATACCAACCAGCAGTTCGTTATCTCCCGGGTGAAAGAAATGGATCGCTCGAATATCGATTGGTCCCGAGGCACCTTTCCAGCCCGGGAATGTGTTGCCGACTCCATATTCGGCAAACACGCCTGCCCAATCCGTCAGCTTGGTACCCAGTTCGGCTGCAAACTCATAGGCTTCCGGCGCGCCGTTCTGCGTGACAACTGGCTGCCCTTGCGAGTTGTTCGGTTGAGCCGCCCAGGTAACCCCGGCTTGGCCAAGAATTCCTACTGGAGCGTAATGTATTCCTTCTCGGTCCAGGAGGGGCTTGCCGGCGGTATATCCGGCAAGCTTGAAAAAGCGGCCCCATGGAGTGAGCTGTGGCCAGTTTCCACCAACGTGGCAGGCTGCACAACGTTGTCCGGTTTGGCGAGCGAATGAGGGCAGCGCGTACGCATGAGGCAGAACACACATACTGCATGTAATCAGCAACACAACTTTGGCGAGCATGCCGACACTGCGGATTCTCTCCCCTTCCGATTGGGGCCAGCGATTACTTCGTAACATGCGCATCAAAGTGATAATAGCTCCTAGAGTGCACACCTATTGCCATTCACACCGAATCGACGAATCGATAACTTAGCTCAGGGCTGGGTCATATGGCGCAATCAACGAAACCCAGCACAGGCCTGGCCGAATGATTCGAATTGCTCCAGGAGCACCGAAACTGCATAGCTCCCGGATCGTCGCCCACTCGGAAGTTACCATCCGATAGCGGGATTAGTCCCACCAGTCGGCAGTCCGCCGATGTCATCTGGCCCTCTAACACGCACCCAAAAAAACTGAGCCACAAGCCCGGTTCGGGGAAAAAACAGAAGCCCTTCAAACTTGACCCCCTGCCGCCCAGTAACACCTCTTCAACATTTTTCTTTCACCATCCCTGGAATTACTTACAAGCCATTCGCGCCCGCGGACCCCCTAGCGCGGCATCTCGCCGTGCTATCGTCCTACCCGGCAGGAACAGCCAACCGCCGTCTCTTGCTTATTTCGGAGAGCGAACATTTATGCAGACTTCTCAGACCCGTCAAGAACGCCGCGCGGCCGAGCGTAAAGCCAGGAAACTTGCCCGCAAATCGACCCAACCTTTCATCGCATCCCCTGTGCCCAGTCCCTCTCAAGGCGCTCCCCAAGGCCCCGTAGCCGGTCCTCGCGCGAAACACGGCTTCAGCCCCGAACTCGAAGACGAGTTCTCTCCCGACGTCCTCAGCCGCGCCAGATCCATCTATTACCATTTCGAGAGTAAAGCCGCCGCGCGGCGCAGCGCCTCCCAAAAAGAACGCGAGGTGCCGGAGAGAAGCTCATCGGTTCTCGAAATCTCCGCGAAATGTGGAGCCATCCCCGAAGTCATCGAACCCGTCGCGCCCTCTCACAAAAACAAATCCACCGGCCCTCGCACGCTCGCCGGGAAATTGGCTTCGTCTGGTAATTCGCTGAAGCACGGTCTCGCCGCTCCGCGACTCATCATCCCCGGTGAAGATCGCACCGCATTTGAGGCGCTATTAGCTGACCTGCTCGACGAGCACCAGCCCGCCAGTCCCACGGAAGAACTGCTCGTTCACGAAATCGCCCAGTCCTGGTGGTTGACGCAACGCGCACTCCGCTTTCAGAACGAATGTTTCACTGCTGAAGGTGTGGACGAGAAGCGCTTATCGCTTTTTCTGCGCTACCAGACCACCCATGAGCGTGCCTTCCACAAAGCGCTCAGCGCCCTGATTCGACTGAAGAAAGATCGTGCGCGTGGGTTCGTTTCGCAATCCTCCGCTAAAGCGCGGCTCGAGCCTGGGTTCGTTTCGCAAAATCAGGCCGAGGCATCCCGCTTGGACCAGTTCGTTTCGCAAAATGCGGGTATTGCCAGGACCTGCGACCCCTTCGTTTTGAAAAACCAGGCTTCAGGAAATCAATTTGAGGGTAGCGCCGCCTAAAAGAAGCAGTCTTCTACATCTTCACGAACCGGCAAAACAGCCGAAGTGCATTTACGCTTGAGCCGGCATCTGTTGACCGCTGCGGGCAGTGATGCGTCTCAGCAGCGCTACGGCTTTTCGTATATCCGCAGCGCGTTTCTTCTCGTCCTTTTCCTCGCGCTCGATGCTCAGGATGCCTGTATATCCAACCTCCTTAAGCTTCGAGATGAAGCTTGGAATGTTGACACTGCCTTCTCCGGGTGGGCGCTCGCTTCCCAATGCAGCGGGCTTATCGAGTGGCGGCCAATCGCCATCTTTGCAGTGCACCGAGATCACCGATTTTCCAAGCACCCCGAGCGCATCAATGGGATCACCGGTTCCGTAAAGAATCATGTTGGCTGGATCGAAGTTGATCTTCAGATTTGCGCGCGCAACGTTTTCAATAAATCTCAAAAGAACTTTCGCCGGCTCTTGACCCGTTTCAAGCGTAAAGGCCTGTCTGTTTTTACCGCAGTGATCGCAAATGTCTCGCGTCACATCGCGGATCTCTGCATAGAGAGGTTCGCCCTCGTCATGCGGCACAAATCCGATGTGGCAAGCGACACTCTCGATGCCGAGCGCGGTGGCAACATCCGACACCGCCTTGGTTCTGGCAATGCGTTCCGCGCGAGTCGATTCCGGAACCAGCCCTACCGTGCGTTGGACCGTCGGCACGTCCGCGTAATCCTCGCCAACATAACTGCATACAGCGGTAACGGCCGAAAATTTTTCGTCTTCCAGCGCATCACGCCAGCGTTCCGCTGCTCCCTCGAGCGGCAGTTCTCCCGGAAAGCCCAACTGACCCGAGCGCACGCCGAATTCTTTGACCTTTCGAAGAGTCTCGCGGGCGTCCCGGCCAGCCCAGAACATCACTCCGATTTCCAGATCCTCTAGAGCATTCATTTCAGCTGTTCTCCTCCTTGCGCTCTTGATTGCTTTAGCAGCAACGCCAACCTTACCGCTCGACATGAATCTTCCGGCATACAGCGTTCCGGCTGGCTGTTCGTTCGGCAACACTCCACAAAATAGGCCAACTCGGTTTCGTAAGCATCACCCCCGCTAGCCGCAATTCGTTTCCGCTCTCCGGCCTGATTGCTGAGATACAAACCCTCGGGCGTTAGTTCGAGTTCGGCCCGCTCGGCGCGTGCCTGAAAAGTCATCGAGAGAGCGCTGCCCGGAGCAAACCACCCGCCTTGAATGCGCACCTCCGGCCCGCCCGGATAAATGAGAGTAGCGGTTACCGCGTCCACAGAACCAAGTCCTTTGGCTGCGATCCGATCGGGCGTGCCAAACAGCCAGAGTGCCTGATCAATATCGTGGATGAGTAAATCCAGCACCGCACCGCCGCTCCTACTCTCATCCGGCAACCAGCGGCTCCAGTCCGGCAAACCACAGCGGCGTACAAATGTTGCCGATCGAATTCCACCATATTCGCGTGATCTCACAAAGCGTTCGAGATACATGTATTCCGGCCAGAATCGCAGCACTTGTCCCGCCATCAGCACGCGCTTGTGCTTCTTCGCTTCAGTGGTTATGGAATCGCAATCGGCTCCCGTCAACGCCAGTGGTTTCTCGCAGAGTACGTGCTTTCCCGCTTCGAGCGCAGCGATCGCAACTGACGCGTGCAGATCGGTGGGGAGACAAATGTCTAGGGCATCGAGTTCACCGTCGGCGACGAGCTCGCGCCAATCTGTACATTTATGAACTGCTGAAAAATCATGAACTGCGGTCTCGCGATTCAGGTTGCCGCCGCTGTGGCGAAACGTGCCAGAGAACGCTTGAGCATTATGTGTGCAGACGGCAGCTACTTCGACGCCCTCCATTTTGGAGAATGCGTCAAGATGCGTGCCGCCCATGAACCCCAGGCCAACTATCCCTACTTTCATGTGACCCCTATTTGACAAATCCATTCCAGCGCAGTCCCACGCGCCACAAACGCGGTTCACCCGTATTGGGAAACGGCGTCAGGGCGACAAGGTACGTTCGGTCCAGCAAGTTTTCAAAGGCGGCGACGGCGGAAAGACTTTTTGTCAAATGCTGTTCAGCAGCTAGTTGAAGGGCTGCATAGCCAGGCAGTTTGAATCGGTTCAGATCGTCGTCGAATTGGAGGCCAAAAGCGCGGATGCCGAACGAAACCAGGGTCGATTTCGCGTTGTAGGCTACCTGTGCCGTGCCTTGCTGCTTTGGCACCTGAGGAATGCGCTGACCTGTAGCCAGGCGTGCGTCGGCGAAAAGGTAGCCGGCCTGGGCGCTCCAGCGATTCCAGCGATGAAGCACGTTCGTTTCGATTCCGCGGGAAAGCCCCCCGGAAGAATTGCTGCGCTGGCGCAAAATCAAGTCCGGAGTGATCTGCAGAGTAGTGTTAGTCACCAGGTTCTCCAAGTCATCTCGGAACAGCGTTAACGAAACTTGCGTCCCTTCGTGGTTCCAGTCCACACCAGCTTCAACGCCGGTGAGGTGCTCCGGTATCAGGGCGGGATTGGCAAGCGTGAGAACGTTGCCAACCCGAAAATTTCGATGGAGTTCGTTCAGCGTGGGAGCGCGAAAGCTTCGGTATCCGGAAGCGCGAAAACGGAACTGTCCTGCCCCAATCGCAATGCCGCCGTTTGGACTGACAAACGTTTCGCCATGCTGCCCGGTAAACTGATGGCGGATTCCGGCGAAAAACCGTATTCGCCCCAGGCTGAGATCGGCTTGCCCGAACACTCCGTGTTCCAGGAGCGTGCCGCCGCCGGGCGTCAGTTTCTGCGTGTTGTACGAGTAGTCGTAGCTAATCCCATGAGTGTCGTCGACATCCGCGCCTGCAATTGTGTTCCATGTGATCCCTCGATTTTGGGCGTGATGCTGCCAATACAATGCGCCGCCGATATCCTCGGTCGGGACAGTCTGGCGCGACGTGAGCCGTTCTGAGTCTCGGTCCGAAGCAACGCTTGAGAAAGTGCTGTGATACTGCTCC
Organism: Bryobacteraceae bacterium; assembly: GCA_051003475.1. Lineage (GTDB taxonomy): Bacteria > Acidobacteriota > Terriglobia > Bryobacterales > Bryobacteraceae > Bog-105. The sequence continues at coordinate 13,752 of JBPCLH010000154.1, read as the reverse complement.
CGCGTATGGAAAGCGAGGAATGAGATTTGATCATTGGTCCAGGAATGCGAATAACTTGCCCCCAGAGTGCCGAGACCGGTTGAGTTGTGCGTAAGCACGGTCCCGTTGTGGCGCTCTTCGGCGAGCACGTCGAAGTGGAGCGATAATCTGTCCGAAGCGCCCAAATAATCCACGCGCACATCTCCAGTACCGAACCGGACGTTGGCACGATCATCAACCGTGCCGCGAAATGGTTCGGGCGTGATGTAGTAACCGTCAGTTGTGAAGTCCCGCGAGTGAAGCGACAGGCCCCAGTGGCCCCAGAGGTTAGAGTACGCGGCCGAAACATCCTGGGTATTTTCGTTGCCTCCGAAATAGTTGGCGAAGACGTGTTCGTGCTGGACGGACTGGAAGCCCTCCTGCGGAGAGAAAAGCGAGATAGTGCCCCCCATCGCTCGATCACCGAATACGCTGGTTGATGCGCCGCGATCAATCTCCACACGATCGATATAAGAGGGATCGATGCGCGTCCAGTAAACCCAGCCGCCAAATGGATCGTTGATGGGGATAGCGTCCCATAACACGAGCGTTCTGCTGGCCCCCGACGATCCGCTGGCACGCAAAGAAACGCCCTGTGTTGTGGGATTTGCAACAACGCTTGATGATCGGCGAAAAAGGCTGAACCCCGGCACTTGACGAAGGCGGTCATCGAGATTGGTGCCCGGTATGTTTTGGATGCTTCCCTGGTCGAGCACAGTGATAGAAGCCGGCGTTTCGCTTGACAGTGTGGCGTTTACCGTCACAGTCGTCTGAACGCGAGGAAGTGGATTATTGTCGGAAGGCTGATTTTGGGTCGAGTTGCCTTGCGCGACAGCAAACAGACCAAAGCTCAGGAGTAAAAAAGCGATGTAGATGGTGCGCAGGGGAACGAACATTCGTTTTGACTCGTATCCTAAAGGTAAATGATCACTGAATACGCGATTGAGGCGGCAGGTCTGGAAAAGATCTACCGCTCGCGGTTTCGGGGGCGCGAAATCAAGGCAGTATCGAATTTGACGTTGCGAGTTCCGACTGGGGTTAAGTTTGGATTGCTTGGCGCAAATGGCGCAGGGAAGACCACGTTCGTCAAGATGCTGCTGTCCGCGGTAAATCCTACGTCCGGGTCAGCCGCCTTGTTCGGTAAGGACGCGCGGGAGGCAGAAGCGCGGCGTCCAATCGGATATCTTCCGGAGAACCACAGATTTCCTACGTACCTCAGTGGCTACGGCATGTTGGATTTTTATGCTGCTCTTTCCGGGTTAGAGGCCGTCCAGCGCAAAAGGCGTATACCCGAGCTTTTAGATCTCGTGGGCCTCAAAGATTGGGGCGATGTGCGCATAAAAAAATACTCAAAGGGCATGCTCCAGCGGTTAGGGCTGGCCCAAGCATTGATTCACGGGCCCAAACTCCTTGTGCTGGATGAACCCACGGATGGGGTGGATCCGGTTGGCAGACGGCACATACGAGACATACTGAACGGCCTTACAGGGAGCGGGGTAACTGTATTTATCAATTCACACTTGCTAAGTGAGGTGGAGGCCTTTTGTGAGTACGTTGCGATCTTGAAGAAAGGGGAACTTGCGCTTGAAGGTAAGATTAGTGTCTTAATCGCGACACGAGGTTATCGAGTTGTCGCTTCAGGCGTCCCGGAGCAATTGTTGAACGAGATTCGAATAGGCGGCGGGTCAATCAGCCCCGCAGATGACGGCATCGAAATCCGAGTGACCAACCGCGAAGAGGCGAATCTGGTCATCGATAAGGTCAGACGGCATGGAGGGTTTGTTGATAGCGTCTCTGCCTCGACGAGCAGCTTAGAGGATGTATTTATCCGCACCACGGAACCTGAGCGAGCAGCGTGACCGCCGAAATCGACCCATCGCCGGTTAAGATTGCGATGGTGCTAATCCTGGATACCTTTCAGGAGGCGCGGGCGCGATGGCTCTTCTGGGGGCTGTTCGGCCTTTCGAGCTTGCTTATTGCGATTTTTCTATTCGTTCTGAAGGTCGATCTCGTGCAAGGTGCTGTATCGTTGATGGGTATCGAGGCAACCACTCGCCCGGTTTACAACATCCAAAAATTTGTCAACGTTTCCTACGCGTGGGTTTCGATCGTTCTTTATGTTTGGGGAACGTTCCTGGCCCTATTTGCCTCTGCCGGGCTGATTCCAAGCGTTCTTGAGGCAGGCCGGATTTCGTTGTTACTTTCCAAACCACTTACTCGAACAATGCTGCTGATGGGCAGGTATTTAGGAAATGTTTTTATCGTGGTAATAAACCACATTTACTTGATATGCAGTATCTGGGTTGTGATCGGCATCAAAACTAACATATGGGAGAGGCGCTTCCTCCTTGCGATTCCGATTAGCATCTTTATTTTTGCCGTGCTGCTGTGCGTTGTCGTTCTGATCGGCGTCGTATTTGAGAGCGCCGCGTTATCGGTCATGGTGCCTGCCGCCTTAATGCTTATCAGCACCATCCTCGCTCAGCGCCAAATCGTCATACGATTGTTGGATTCAGACTGGTCCCGTCAACTGTGGCTTACTTTTTACTGGATAATTCCGAAGTTCTTCGATTTGGGTTCGGCAATGAAGCAGATCATTGAGTACGACCATGAGGTGAATTGGATCACGCCGGTCTGGACATCGGCTGTGTTCGGCTTGGTCGTGCTTTCCAGTGCGATCGTCATATTTCAGAAAAGAGATTTTTAGTGCGACACCTCTCTGCTCTGTCTCTTTTGGTGGGATTGGCGACTGCCGTCGGTTGCGGCCGCCTAGCGACAAAGGGCGTGGTCGTCGATTCCAATTTTTTTCCGTTAATACCGGCGGACACAAAGGTGCTGGCCGGCGTGCAAATTGCCAAAGTCCAGGCTGCCCCGCTTTACAGTAGTCATAAGGAACAGCTTGATGTCCCGCAGTTGCAGGCGTTCTCCGAACGGCTCGGCCTTGATCCAACCCGTGACTTATCAGAGATCCTGATTACTTGGGATGGTAGACAGTCCCTCGCGATGGCCCGAGGCAACTTTAGCCAGAGCAAGGTTGAACCAAAACTGCAGTCGCTCGGAGCACGCCGGACGCCCTACAAAAATTACACGCTGTTTGGCGATGATAGGAGCTCGCTGGTATTCGTTCGCGATGGCCTGATGGTTGCGGGCTCGGCTAAAGCCTTGCGTGATTTGATCGACAGACGGGACAAAAGCCAAGAAGGAATACCAGCTGATTTGCAGCAGCGGTTAGAGACCATTCCCAAAGCTGACCAGATATGGGCTGTCAGCAGAGGCCTTCCTGTCAGCGGGATTCCGATGCGTTCGGATATCGATTCCGCCCTGTCCAACATCGTTGGTCTTGTTAGTAGCACCGCGATGGGCATAAGCATCGATACTGGAATCCATGTGCAAGCCGACTTGACCTGCATTTCCGATCAGGGCGCGCAGCGTGTTCGCGACGCTTTGCGCGGTGGCATCGGTTTGGCCCGCCTCACGACAAAGGACAATCAACTGAATTTGTTGCGCCTTTACGACTCGGTTCATATCGACCAGGAGGATTCGGCGATTCATGTCAGCGCGGATCTTGCGCCGGACCTCGCCAATACGCTGTTCTCATATATCCCGCGAATGAAGAATGGCGCGGGCCGGATGTTCCAAAGAGTTCCTTGAACTTAAACTACAGCGTCGATACTCCGCCTTCACTGATGTAGTTGCGGTTCCAAGCGGGGATTTCAACCTTGACGTCGCCCTTTACCACTGCCTGACATCCGAGACGGGAACGAAGAGTTAATCCCGCAGCCATTTCGAGCCGGTCCAACTCATCATCTTCGGCTTCCGACAAATTCTTTTCACCTTCCACAACAATCACGTGGCAAGTGGTACAGGCACAACTCCCGCCACACGCATGTTCAAGGTGAACGTTGAAGTTCAGCGCAACGTCCAGAATAGACGCGGGCTTGCCGTGATTGCCATACGGTAGTTTGCCTTCTTCGAATTCAACCGTTTTGTCTTCTGGCAAGAACGTTACCTTCGGCACACGTCTATTGTACGATTCGGTGCGGCCGCAGTAACTTCGACGCGGCATACTAGAAGACTCATGTTTCAGGAGATCGAAAGTAACGTATCAGCCGCAATCGAGCAGCAATTAGCCTCGAAATTCAACATCAATATGAAAGTAACGCTTGAACAGCCGAAGCAGGGCTCGTTTGGAGAACTGGCGATTCCGATCGCGTTCCAGCTCGCACGGCAGTTGAAGCGGCCGCCAAAGCAAGTAGCCGGTGAGCTACTTGACGGTCTGCAGAATGTTCCAGGTGTGGCATCGCTCGAGATCGCCGGAAACGGTTATATCAATGTTCGCTTAGACAGGGCAATTTACGTCTCATCACTGCTCAAGGGCCTCAAGGCGCAACAGAAGCAAACATCAGAAAAAATCATTGTTGAGCACACGAATATCAATCCAAATAAGGCCGCCCACATCGGTCATCTACGAAACGCAGTGCTAGGCGACACACTCGCTCGCATGTTGCGAAGGCGCGGTCATTTCGTGGAGGTGCAGAACTACATAGACAATACGGGGGTTCAAGTCGCGGACGTCGTCGCTGCCTTTCATTATCTGGAAAGAAAAACCCTCGCCGATGTGCGGGCGTTGATCGACGACCCTACCGTCAGATTCGACTACGCTTGTTGGGACCTTTACGCAGAAATTTCCAAGCACTACAAAGAACATGCCGAGTCGTTTAAGTGGCGAGAGGAAACGCTGCACGCCATCGAATCAGGGAAAGGCGAAATCGCGGAATTAGGACATCTTGTGGCGGACGCAATTGTGCGCCTGCACCTCCGAACGATGTTCAGATTAGACATTCAATATGATCTACTTCCTAGGGAGAGTGAGATCCTTCACTTGAAGTTTTGGGCGACGGCGTTCGCGCTGTTAAAGGAGCGGCACGGGATCTATTTAGAAACCCGCGGCAAAAACAAGGATTGTTGGGTCATGCCCTCCGCATCATTTAGGGCACAAGAAGAAGCCCCGACCTCTTCGGACTCTGACGCTCAGGATGAGAGCAAGGTCATCGTGCGTTCGAACGGGACTGTAACGTACGTGGGAAAAGACATCGCTTATCAGCTTTGGAAATTCGGACTGCTTGGGAGGGACTTCTATTACCGGCTGTGGTCATCTTATCCAGACGGTCACGGTGTTTGGGTTACTAGTGATTCGCCGGGCGGGGGCGACTCTCCCTCATTCGGCAACGCTGTTGAAGTGTTCAACGTGATTGACTCGCGACAGTCCTATTTGCAGGATGTTGTCGTAGCTGGACTACGGGCGTTGGGATTCTATCAGCAGGCCGAGGCCTCGGTTCACTTCTCCTACGAAATGGTAGCTCTATCCCCACGGACTTGCGCGGAGTTGGGCATCGATTTATCGGAAGAGGATAAGCGGCGCGCCTACGTCGAGGTGTCTGGACGGAAAGGGTTGGGCGTTAAAGCTGACGACCTGATAGATAAGCTGATCGAGAACGCATTGCGAGAAGTAGAGGATCGCCATCGTGAAGCCGATCCTAAGATTCGCGAGAAAATAGCGGAACAAATCGCCGTGGGTGCGCTTCGCTACTTCATGTTGAAATTCACGCGAAATTCCGTGATCGCGTTCGACTTTCATGAAGCACTCAGCTTTGAGGGTGAGACGGGGCCTTACGTGCAGTATGCGGCCGTACGCGCCGACAAAATTCTTAAAAAGTTTGTGGAGCGGAGAGGTGCCCTGCCCGAGTTTAGCCGGGTGCTGACCTCGGCTGTGCTTGAGCGCTGCTTCGAATCGGCCGAACTCTGGCAACTGGTACTTCTTGCTTCGAAATCCGATGGCTTTGTTGAACGAGCAATTGGTTCAGGTGAGCCTGCGCATGTCGCGAAATATGCCTTTCAACTTGCGCAAGCTTTCAATAACTTCTACCATGAGCATCCCGTTATCGGCGAGCAAGATGAAGAACGCCGTAGTGCTCTCTTATGGCTGACCCAGTATGTTCATACACAGTTGCTAACGACTCTAAATGTGCTAGGTATCAGTCAACCCGAGTATATGTAACCCGGTTTGGTCGGCGCTGCTCTCCGTGGCATTGCACTAAACTGGAGTTAAATGGCCAGTAAGAATAGCTACGGGGCCGCCAGCAGCCTGCGTGTTAACAATAACGAATATCAGATCTTTCGTTTAGAAGCGCTGGAAACAGCCGGAATAGCCAAAGTTCGGCGACTTCCTTACTCGATTAAAGTTTTACTCGAAAACTTGCTGCGTTTTGAGGATGAACGCACTGTCAAATCGAGTGATATCGAATACATCGCAAAGTGGGATGCAAAAGCTAATTCGCAGGAAATAAATTTCCGGCCCGCACGCATTCTGTTGCAGGACTTTACGGGTGTGCCTTGTGTCGTGGATTTGGCCGCGATGCGTGACGCATTGAAGAAGCTTGGTGCCAATCCTGCGCTCGCAAATCCGCTGATCCCCGCTGATCTTGTGATTGACCATTCCGTCCAGGTAGATGCCTTCGGTTCAGCGGCAGCCTTCCAGCAAAACGCATTGCTTGAATTCTCCCGGAACCAGGAGCGTTATGCTTTCCTGCGCTGGGGTCAGAAAGCGTTTGAGAATTTTCGCGTGGTTCCCCCGGACACTGGCATTGTTCACCAGGTAAATCTGGAGTATTTGGCGAGCGTGGTCTTTAGCGGTACCGTTCAAGGCGTTCTTCAGGCGTATCCTGACACTTTGATGGGAACCGACTCGCATACCACGATGATTAATGGCGTGGGGGTCGTCGGTTGGGGTGTTGGAGGCATTGAGGCTGAGGCCTGCATGCTCGGGCAGCCGATTTCGATGCTGCTGCCTCAAGTAGTAGGATTCAAACTGACCGGGAAGCTGCAGGAGGGCGCTACTGCAACTGATCTCGTACTTACCGTGACACAAATGCTCAGAAAAAAAGGTGTCGTTGGTAAGTTTGTGGAGTTTTACGGACCGGGTGTAAGTGCTTTATCCCTAGCCGATCGCGCAACAATCAGTAACATGGCCCCAGAGTACGGAGCTACGATTGGATTTTTTCCAATTGACCAGGTAACTCTCAACTATTTAAGACTTACAAATCGTGCTGCGGAGCAGATCAACTTAGTCGAGGCTTATTCAAAGGAGCAGGGATTGTTCCTTACGGCCGAATCTGACGATCCGGCGTACTCGGACGCGCTTTCGCTGGATCTATCCAAGGTATGTCCTTCACTTGCTGGGCCGAAACGGCCGCAAGATCGGATAGACCTGCCCGCCGTGAAAGAAAATTTTCTTTCTTCTCTCGGAGGGTCCCAAAGGACCGCGGATTTCCGTGTAGATGGGCACAAGGAAAAGATTCGAGATGGGGCGGTGGTGATTGCTGCTATTACAAGCTGTACGAACACTTCCAATCCATCCGTTATGGTTGCGGCGGGTCTGCTCGCCAAGAAAGCTGTCGAGAAAGGCTTGACCACCAAGCCCTGGGTTAAAACATCCTTAGCGCCCGGTTCCAAAGTAGTTTTCGATTACTTGACCGATGCCGGCCTGATGCCTTATCTCGAAAAGCTGAATTTTTACCTCGTCGGGTATGGCTGCACGACCTGCATAGGTAATAGTGGCCCTCTGCCCGAGAATGTTGCCACTGCTGTAACGGAAAAACAGTTGAACGTTGCTGCCGTCTTGAGTGGGAACCGCAACTTTGAAGGGCGTGTAAACCCGCTGGTTCGCTCCAACTATCTAGCTTCACCGCCCCTTGTTGTCGCATACGCATTGGTTGGCAGGGTTGATGTCGACATCACGAAAGAACCTCTCGGTAAAGACGATCATGGCAAGAACGTATACCTCCGTGATATTTGGCCAACTTCTCAAGAGGTGGAAACTGTAGTTACACATTCCGCGCGTACGGAGTTCTTTCAAAAACAGTACTCGCAAATTTTTGCAGGAGATACGAATTGGAACTCGATAAAGACTCCAGTCGGAAATATTTATGAATGGAGTAGCGATTCCACATACATCAAACAGCCCCCTTACTTCGATGAGTTAGTTGATCCGCTGACCTCAATTCCGGATCTTACTGGATTGCGTGTATTAGTGGTTTTGGGCGATTCAGTTACTACGGATCATATTTCGCCGGCAGGTTCGATTCCCGTGGATAGCCCAGCGGGGAAGTATCTAATCGAACTGGGCGTGCACCCGCCTGATTTCAACAGCTATGGGTCGCGTCGCGGGAATCATGAAGTAATGGTGCGCGGCACGTTCGCCAACATTCGCCTGAGAAATCAAATGGTGCCTGGCGTGGAAGGCGGGTGGACGCGGCACATGCCGGACGGCGAAAGAATGTTCATTTTCGATGCCGCGATGAAATACAAGTCCGAAGGAGTTCCGCTGATTGTGATTGCCGGTAAAGAGTACGGCTCCGGCTCATCCCGCGACTGGGCGGCAAAAGGAACGTTGCTGCTCGGTGTCCGGGCGGTTATTGCTGAGAGTTTCGAGCGTATTCACCGTTCGAATCTCGTGCAAATGGGCGTTCTTCCATTGCAGTTTCTGGACGGCGAAAGCCGTGAGTCGCTTGGCCTCGCTGGTGAGGAGACCTATGAACTCCGCGGGGTGCCGACAGGCGTAGGTTCAGCAAACCACGTGCAGGCTACGGCTTTCAAGCCGGACGGAAGAACGGTGAACTTCGAGCTGCGAGCTCGCATTGATACGTTGCAAGAAGCCGAGTACTACCGAAACGGCGGCATTCTACCGTACGTGCTCCGGCAACTGATCGCCTCGGGCGCTGCTGTGTAGGTAATCGGCATTCGCGCACCACAACTGGTTTCGGCAGGCCTTATCCATCGCGCGGGGCACGTCTTAATCGGGCAACGGCGGAACACTGATAAACACGCTCTGAAATGGGAGTTCCCGGGCGGCAAAGTGGAATCGGGCGAATCGCCCCAGGAGGCACTAGTTCGAGAGCTTCACGAAGAGTTACAGATTGATGCCACAATTGGCGCCGAGCTTGCTCACTATGAATATAAGTACGCAACCGGCAGCGGCCTGCATCTGCTGTTCTTTGAAATATATAACTTTACCGGTCAGCCCAAAAATCGCGTTTACAAACAGATCTGCTGGACAGTATTGCCAGAGCTGCCATCATTTGACTTTTTGGAGGGTGACCTCGATTTGGTCCGGCGACTGGCGCGTGGAGACTTTAAAAAACTGTTGGAGTGTAGCCGTTCGGCGCCTGGCTAATCCAGGTCAAACGGCCGCTTTGGCGGCACCCCTGACTTATCTTCTTTTGCCTGCTTCAGCAATTCTTCAAACTTTTTCTCTCGAACCTTTTCGCCGCTGCGATGCGACGCAAAGCTCTTCTCGAAAACTTCGCTACGCCGGTCCGCCTCTCCCTTAAGCTGCTGAACGGCAGAGTGCAAGTCCTCAATCAGAGGTTTCCTTTCCGGTTCGCGATGCTGTATGACAAGCTTCGTGTCAGGATCAACCTGGAGCGTTGACCCGCAGCAAGGACAAAGAACGTCAATCAGTTCGCTGGCATGCTCGGCCATATTGGAAATGGTAGCGCAACGCGGAAGCAAGTCAGCACGGCTGTTACCGGCAGTTTAGTAGCACTCGCCGTGCTTGTTATCCTCTGATTGCCCGCTACATGGATTCGCTGCTTACATGGGTATCTCACTACGGCTATGCCGGTTTAGTTTTATTGCTCGTGCTCGGAATCGTCGGTTTGCCCGTTCCCGACGAGACGCTCTTGGTGTTTTGTGGTTACCTGATCTCTAAGGGACGTTTACACCCCGCTTGGACGTTTCTGTCCGGGTTGTGCGGAAGTGTGACTGGGACTTCCATCAGCTATTTGATCGGGAGGACTTTCGGATATAGCTTCGTCCAGCGGTACGGCAGGTACGTGCATCTCTCGCCCGAGCGGATAGATCATGTAAACCATTGGTTCCATCGAATAGGCCATTGGTTTCTGACCATCGGCTACTTTATTCCTGGAGTTCGACATTTCACAGCCTTGACGGCTGGAATGTCCAACCTGGAATACCGGACGTTCGCCGTGTATGCTTACCCGGGCGCTGCGATCTGGGTGAGCACTTTTTTGGCGCTTGGATATTTTCTGGGAGACAAATGGCAGAGCACGTTTGCGACCCTGCATCATTACTTCATCGCGATCTCCATTGCCGTCGGGGTCACAGCAGGAGCAGTTTGGTGGGTTCGTCGGAAACGAGTGAATCGGACGGGCTCCAAATCGTAAGCATCTTCATGCGAAGGCCCTCTGCGCCAACATTCAGCCGCGGAATCCGTGTCGGGTAGATCGATCAGCGAAGCAACGGTTTAGAGCTAAGTTGTTGAGGTGATTAGCGAAGGCAATTGGTTGAAAGTGGTATAGTGGCGGGAAAGCCGAAGCTCGACGACGAATCGCGAAGATAAATCGGAATCCGCGAGTTCGATCAAAATAAGGGACGCTTTTTCCGCTCATGACGCCGATTCAACAAAGGATGAATTACCCGAACCTGACGAACCTTGAAGGCACGACGCTCGACGGCGCGTACGTCCTTGGACAATGTTTGGGCGCCGATGAGCGCACGGTGATATTCAAAGCGCAAGTGAAAGCCGGATATCCGGCGAGGGCAATTGTCAAGATCTACAGGGCTGAGGCGAGCGTAGCTGACGAGCAGATCGCGCTATGGGAAGGAATTAAGAAGCTGAAGCACCCGAATCTAGCCGCGATTGTAGGATCGGGGCGAACGAAGCTGCAGGCCCAGGAGCTGATCTACGTTGCTGTAGAACCCGCCGACGAAATGCTGGATTCGGTATTGCGCGGACGGGCGCTTGATTCAACTGAGGCGGGAGATTTGGTTGTGAGCATCTGCCGCGGACTGGAGCATCTCCATGCGACGGGCTTCGTGCATGCATGCCTCTCGCCCGAGGAAGTGCTTGGCGTAGGCGATTCCATCAAGCTGTCGACGGAAGGGGTCCGAAAAGCAGAGTCGACCACCGACATCGGGTTAAAGGAAGCGAAGTATCGAGCACCGGAGAGCCCGAACGGGAATGTGACGCCTGAAGCGGACGTGTGGTGCCTGGGAGCGACGCTGTTCGAAGCCATCACACAGAAGGAGTGCGTGGCAGACGCACGGAACGAGGCGGCAAAACTTCCTGTACCATTCGGATCGATTATTCATCGATGTCTATACACCAAACCGGAAGCCCGATGCACGTTACAGGAAGTAATGCAGCTTTACGAAGGACGACTGCGTGCGTTCAGTGCAGCCGCCGGCGCTGGCGCGGGAGCGGAATCGGGAGTACGGGAGTTACACGAAGCACCCAGAAACTCGGTTCTATCGCCGTCGAGAGCCCACACGGAAACAACGCAGGCTGCGTCCAGTAAAGGCGCCGAGAGACACGTTCACGGTGGACATACTGGACGGCTGCAGCGTCGCATTTTGGCGTATACGGCGATTGGATTGTTTCTTGTCTTAGGGCTAATTTGGCTGGCGCGCCCCAGGAAATCGGAGCGACGCAGCTCTGCGGTGACATCGGCAACAAAGGCAGCGGCTCCGAGACGCGAATCGGTATCTCCGGCACAGAAAGCGGCGCCACGGGTGAGCCGGCCGGTGACTTCTCAACTGGCTCCCGCTCAAGTGAATAACGGATCAACAACAGTGGCAGTAGGCAGCGCGCGTCCGCACCAGGACCGGAATAAGGAACCAGCGACAGATCAGGCCCATTATGTGAATGGACCGGTTTGGCGGGTTGTGGTTTATACCTATGATCGCGCGGCGGATGCCGAGAATAGAGCACGCTTAATCAACGAGAGACATCCCGATTTGAAAGCAGAAATGTTTTCGCCCAGTGGCAATAGCGGCCCATATCTTGTCGTAATTGGTGGAGAGATGAGCCGGGAAAACGCAGTTACGCTTTGTCAAGAGGCTCGATCCTTGGGCTTGCCGCGGGATACCTACTTACAGAATTACAAGCAATAGCGATTCGTGGACGTGGCTCACGGTCTCAGCCTACTGATAGATGACCGGGGAAGAGCACGAGTGCCCTTCCCCGGTTGTGGCCGCAGGAGAATGTTTTTTCTAGCAGCCGGAACCACTGGATTCGACAATGTACCCGTTGACGCCGTTCGGGAAGAATCCGCCCTTTTTTACGAAGGCCTTGCCGTACGCAAGAAACAAGACTTGTCCCGGAGTGCGAGTCGAGGTTAAACCCGCATTGTTTACGGAAATGAAATTCTTGCCAGAGGGCGGGGGAAGAATATCCCGACAGTCCAATGGGGGTGCTGTGGCAATGCCGAGAACAGCGACCTGCAGCCGGATATTCCCGACATGCTCCGCCTCGGTAGCGAGAATTCGTGCTGCCGTTCCAAGGATTGCCTTACTGGAAATAAGCGGCGCGGCGCCTCCGTAGGCGGTCACTCCGATGTCTTCAAAGATTCTGGCGAGCTTTAGAAACTCATTTTGGTTGTTGAATCCAAAACCTAATGCGTTTAGGTTAATGGTTGGTTTGGCTATCGCGGCACTGCCTAGAGCACCCCGAAGCAACTTGACGTGTTCCCGTTCATCGAAGGCAATTTCGTTAGCGACATCTTCTGAGTAAAGATAGGAATTGGTGAAGCTAACCTTCTTGCCTCCATAAGTTGGACCTTGAGTGCCTTGGCCATTGATGGGTACACGGTAAATCGAGTCATGTATGGTTTTGCCGGTGGTGGCAACCGTGTAAAACTCCGCCTCGAGATACTCAAGGTTTAGGGCGAAGTTCAAGATATCTACATCGTTGGGATGCGATGTTGAAGCACCAGCCTTCTCTGGACCAAGCATGGAGACGGCGCTTGCTGCCGCGCCTGCAATCCCAAGGTTCCTAACGAAACTGCGCCGATTAGATGCTGCGGCGACTACATCTGGAATAATACTCTTTTCTGCCATTTATAACTCCGTGTGATTAATAATTTAGGACCGTACCACTTGCCTGTACGAGATTTGACTTCGAACGGATGATTTTCCGTTGAGGCTTGAAGTACTGAGAGTTTCTACCGATCTAAATGGGTTGCAAAACCGTACATGTAGCAGAGGCAACGGCGCATGGTCGTGCAAATTTAACCGCGAGCTTCGGTATCAATCGCGTCTATGCAAAGGGACATGCCTTTGCACGATATCGGCGACGCTGAGCTGATAAACCGGCTGCACAAACGGGATCCGGAAGGGTTAGCCGCCGCGTACGACCGTTACGGCCGGGTTGCGTATTCAGTTTTTCTCCGTATTACACGCGACCAGAGCGCCGCAGAGGATCTGGTGCAGGAATTATTTATTCGTTTATGGAACCGCGGCAGGGATTTCGACTCTAGCAAAGGCACGCTTGGAGTGTGGCTCCTTTCCATTGCGCGGAACATGGCGATCGATCACGTGCGGTCGGCCCAGGCGCGATTTGCGATGCGACTCCGCTCCATGGAGCATATCGATCAGTTGTCAATGGCGGCGGCTGTGAGCGAACCTGAGTCCCTGATCGACCGCTCTCGAGCGGTGAGCGCCGCATTTACGAATCTCACCCTAAATGAAAAGCGCGTTTTGGAGCTCGCGTATTTCGAGGGATTCTCGCAAACCGAAATTGCGGACCGGCTACAAGAGCCGCTGGGAACCGTGAAGAGCTGGACGCGCTCCGCGTTGAGCCGGATGCGGAAAGTGATCCAGGAAGGCGGGGCAAAATGAACCACGCCGAGATGGACGCACTGTACGAGTTGTATG
>JBPCLH010000153.1:0-2770 GCA_051003475.1 Bryobacteraceae bacterium | reverse complement strand
GGAGAGCGCTGCGAATCAGCTAAAAGGATGTAGATCCAATCAGATGCACGCGTGCAACGGAGCCCGCATCTGCTGTTCGCTTATTTACCAACCAATTTAACAGCAGGAAGTGCGCAGCTGCCAACATCCTGCGCGCGCTCCCAGCGCCGCCGCAGCCGCATTCTGCCACCATCGCAGGTCCAGCTCGCCAGGGCGATTCTCTTCATCGCACCAGTCTGAAAAGTTGGGGCTTGTGCTTGGAACGGCTACGCTGAGGGTGCACCGAGGGTGGCCGATAACGGGGGTTAAAGTACATCAAAATGATGCGAAAGTACGGTTCAAATACCCCAAAGCAGCAAAAATGTGAGGTGTCGGTACCGGGTCACGATGATTGCCGGATTCGTTTCCGCGAAGGCATTTAGATTCGGACTGCGCGCCGGCAGTACGAGTGGCCGGAGGCCGCCGGACCGGAGCGTTGCTCGAAAGGAAGCGCAGAATTTGGTGTCGCGATCATGCAAGGCAAACCGAATAGGGCGAAAAACGCCATCGATCTCATCGACCGCATTGCGCGCCCTCTGCGTCATCCATTGCTCGGTCGGGTGTCTGGTGATTCCGGCCAGGGTGACACGTCGCGTCTCCAGATGGAGAAAGAACAGGACGTAGTAAGTCGCCAATCCGCGCCACGTGAGCACTTCTACGGTAAAGAAATCAATGCCTGCCAGAACGGCCATGTGAGACCGAATGAAGTCCGCCCAATTCATTTGCTGGCGGCGCTTCGGAGCGGGCGCGATACCGAATCGCCGTAAGATATTGCCCACCGTCTGGTCCGAAATGCAGTAACCGAGGTTGTCCAATGCTCCGGCAATCCGGTCGTATCCCCACGCGAGGCTGCGATCCACACTGAACACGAAGAGGCGCAAAGGGCAATCGCGCCTCTCGGCAGTGGTCTACTTTGAAATTGCTTAGCTTGAACGGATCAAGCAAGGCGTGCCATCCAACGAGTCATATTGCCATTTAGGACGCTGCCGCATTCTTTAGCTGGCTATTGACGCCTGTCCAGACTGTCTTGATGCTTCCGCCGGCGCTTGAGAGTAGCGCGATTGCCGTCATAGCTATGAAAGCAAGCAGCAACGAGTATTCGACCAAATCCTGGGCGTTTTCGTCCACCCAGAAGGTTCTTAGTGGAGCAATAATCACAGATATAAAGAGGCGTGGGTTTGGCCCAACTCACTTTAGGAAAACCCCGAGTCCAGAAAAGATTCAAAGTAGCCCACTACCAATCACCGTAGGTCAGTATTTCTTCCGCACTGCTTTCTTTTTCGCCTTAGCCGCTATGCAGTTGCAGGGTTACGTTGAACCGATCGGTAGATCACAGAAATGGAGAACAAGCGAGCAGGGGCAAACGGTTTCCGGCGCCAAGTCTCCGCGCTTCACGCGCGAGGCCGTTGAGCGGGCGCTTTCCCTGCTGAGCGACCGCATTCGCGAAATCAATCGAGACCCGAGTTCACCGTACACCATTTCTGAAGCGGTTGCCTTTGGAGACTTTCTATCAGATCAGGCGCGGGTTCAAGCGGCCGATGTCGGAATCCGGCATACGCCCAAGAAGGCGAATCCCGAGCCGTTAGGTTCGGCAACAGAGCATAAAGCTGAAGAAGCGTTCCTCAAGCAGCTGCGCCGAAAGAGCGCTCTAGTTCACATCGAATCATACGAGACCTGGATGAGTGCCCGGTCGCATCTGAAGCTACTCTAGAGCGAGCCACGCAGGGTGCCGATTTTACTCAGGTCTTGCACGTCGTCATTTTCAAGGATTGGAGGAAAATATGTTGCTCTCTTTTCGATTGTCGATCGTCACATCCGCTGTCGCGGTTTGCGCATCCGCGACTTCTATTCATGGATCGGGTCTTCAGAGTCAAGACCTGTATCGTTTCCGGTCCGTGAGCGATGTCGAGATTTCTCCAGACGGGCGGCACATTGCGTATGCCGTGACGATGAATGACCGCCCCGGGCGACCCTACACACAAATCTGGATTATGGACCTAGTCAATCAGCGGTCGGCACGAATTGGCGGCGAAAAAGAAGCAACGTCTCATCCGCGATGGTCACCGGACGGCAAAATGATTGCCTATATGGGAGGACCGGAAGAAAAGTCCGGCCTCATGTACTCGCGGGCGGACGGCTCCGGAGAGACGTTTCTGACGGCCACGGGTAGTACCAATTCTCCTCTGCCGGGGCAAGGCGAAACGTTTACCTGGTCACCGGACAGCAAGACGATAGCGTATGTTTCCGCCACTCCCGGTCCTGAAACGCAGAAAGCAAATGGGGACCCAATGGTGATTACGCGTTACCTTTATAAGCCGACGGCCGACGAGGGGCTCACGCATTTCAACGACAACAAACGACTGCATCTTTTTTCTATTAATATTGCGACAAAGCAACCGCGCCAGCTAACAACGGGAAGTTACGATGAGCACTCGATCGACTGGTCGCCGGACGGACAAGAACTGCTGTTTGTGTCAAATCGCGAACCGAACTCGGACGAATTCTTCAATTACGACATATTCGCGCTGAAGCTGTCCGACGGCAGTATTCGACGGATCACGGCCACGGAGAGCTGCGAATATGGTCCCATTTGGTCGCCGGATGGGAAAAGTATCGCCTTCCTGAGCACGAAACGCGGCCTGACCGATCGCGAGACAACCATGGAAGATACGCATGCATGGTTGATGAATGCAGATGGTACGCATCGGCGTGAAATCGGTACTTCATTAGACAACCGGCAGCAAGAGCTCCG
>JBPCLH010000152.1:0-36371 GCA_051003475.1 Bryobacteraceae bacterium | reverse complement strand
GTGCGATACCAACCAGCAGTCCGCCGCCAGCCATAGCCAACTGCGATGACGCCCTACGCCATTGACCTAAAAATAAACCGGCAACCACGCCGCCCCATGCCAGCAACGTCAGCAGCCACGCGGCAGCCATCTATTGGCCGGTCACTTTCACCACAAAATAAGTAAACGGCTTTCCATTCTCAATTACAAGCTGGTGAGGCGTTTTCGCCGGAATGTGCATGATGTCGCCCTCTGCCACTGGGTGCCGGTCACCGCCCTCAATCGACGTTCCGCGAATCTCCCCCGGCTTCTCTGTATGCGGATTCACAATCTTCCCGCCCGTGATGAGCGTCGCCTGCCCACTCTCAATAATGAACACATCAGCCTCATGCTCGTGAATCTCGGATGACCCTGTCGCCGTGCGCAGCGCGAGCATCGTGTAGTGATTCCCATATCGCTCCAGCTCCTGGCCGGCAAATTGGGTTCGTTTTTGCAAAAGCTTGTGGCTGAGCGCCTGCAGGTCCTTGCCTGAATAGACATCCACATTGATCGCCGCGCCAAGCGCAAAGGCACTCAGGCCCAGAGCAACTATAAGCTGTTTCACGTTGAAACTCCTTCCGATCGACGATTTGAAAAAACGAACCCAATCTTTGCGGGGGAGTTCGTTTGGTAAATTGGCCTCTTGGCGAAATTGGGTTCGTTTCGTAACTGGTGGGCCCTGTAGGATTTGAACCTACGACCAAAGGATTATGAGTCCTCTGCTCTGACCAGCTGAGCTAAGGGCCCAAGCTGACAACGCTTCTTCGTCGACGTCTTGGTCTACGCTATCACAGCCTTTACAGGCTATGTGTCACTGGTCGTTATTACTTGGGTAACGGTCGAAGCGTGCCGGCATCACACCTCGGTAGGTGAACGAATGGAACTACAAACGCAACGCTCTAACGGCGATCAAAGACGGAGAGATTCTCGCAACGACAATGCTGAGGGACTTACAAACGCACTCGGTTGGTTCAGCATCGGGCTGGGCCTTGCCGAACTGGCAGCGCCCCAGGCACTTGCACAGCTAATAGGTGTTAAAGATGACGACCGAACGCGCAATGTACTGCGCGGCTATGGATTGCGCGAGATAGCCGCGGGGATCGGCATACTGTCGCGTCCGCAACCCGCTGGTTGGTTGTGGGGCCGCGTAGCGGGCGATCTCATGGATCTCAGTTCGCTCGGTACTGCGTTAGGCTCAGATAGCTCCAACCGATTCAGAGTGGGGGCAGCAACAGCCGCGGTTATCGGCGTGACGGCTCTCGACGTGCGTTGCGCCCTACAGCTTCAACGCGGCTCTGCTGACGGAACGGCTGCTAAAACTGGTGCCGTTCACGTAACAAGGACTATCATTCTAAACCGCTCACCCGAAGAAGTCTATCGCTTCTGGCATGACTTCACCAATCTGCCGACCTTCATGAAACACCTCGAATCCGTTCAGCTCACCGGGGATAACCGGTCTCACTGGAAGGCAACGGGACCGGGCGGCAAAACGGTCGAATGGGACGCCGAAATGATCGACGATCAGCCCAACACGCGTATCGCTTGGCGTTCGCTTGAGGGTTCCGACGTCCATAACTCCGGATCGGTGCAGTTTGAGCGTGCGCCGGGTGGACGCGGTACTCTCGTCAGGGTCGAATTTCAGTACACGCCTCCAGGCGGCATGATTGGCGCCACCATTGCCAAATTATTTGGTGAAGAGCCCGGACAGCAAGTCGACCACGATCTGCGCGCCTTCAAGCAAGTGCTCGAAACTGGTGAGGTCGTGAAATCCGATGCCAGCATTCACCGGGGAATGCATCCCGGACAGCCATCATCGCGTGAGGAAAGCCTCGCAGCGGCCGCCGGTTGAGCGGAACCCCGCAGCAACGTTGCAGTTGCAATTGTAAATGATTTCTTCCCAGAAAAGGAGTAGCTATGAGAGCCAACTGTTGGATTGGCAAACAAGATGTACGTGTAGAACAGGTACCTGACCCGCAAATCCTGAATCAGCGAGACGCCATCGTCAAAATCACCTCGACGGCGATTTGCGGTTCTGATTTGCATTTATATAACGGCTTCGTTCCGACGATGGAGAGCGGCGACGTTCTCGGCCATGAATTTATGGGTGAAGTAGTCGAAGTGGGGCGTGGCGTCAATAATCTGCAGAAGGGCGACAGAGTGGTAGTTCCATTTCCGATCGCTTGCGGCAGTTGCTTCTCCTGTGAGCACGGCCTTTTTTCCGTATGTGAAAACTCGAATCCGAATGCGTGGATGGCAGAGAAGCTGTGGGGGCATTCGCCCGCCGGTGTCTTCGGTTATTCACATCTTTTGGGCGGTTACGCTGGTGGTCAAGCTGAATATGCACGTGTGCCTTTCGCCGACGTCGGCCCCATCAAAGTTCCAGAAGGGTTGACCGACGACCAAGTCCTGTTTCTATCTGACATCTTCCCAACGGGCTACATGGGCGCGGATATGTGCAACATTCAGCCTGGCGACACCATTGCGGTTTGGGGGTGTGGCCCAGTTGGACAGTTTGCCATGAAAAGCGCTTTCATGTTGGGCGCGGAGCGAGTGATAGGCATTGATCGCTTTCCGGAGCGGCTCCGAATGGCCAAGGAAAAAGTAGGCGCCGAGACCCTCGACTACGAAGAAGTTAATATTCAGGATGCGCTGAAGGAGATGACCGGAGGCCGGGGTCCCGACGCATGTATCGACGCGGTTGGTTTAGAGGCACACACGCCCGGAGTGGTAGGAGCTTATGACCGCGCCAAGCAGGCGTTGATGCTGGAGTCGGATCGACCCATTGCCTTACGCCAAGCGATCATGGCTTGCCGGAATGGCGGCGTCGTCTCCGTCATCGGAGTCTACGGTGGTTTTATCGATAAGTTCCCCATGGGCTCTGTGATGAACCGCTCTCTGACGATTCGGACCGGGCAGTGCCACGTGCACCGCTACATGCGCCCGCTGCTCGAAAGAATCCAGAGCGGCGATATTGATCCGAGCTTCGTCATCACACACCACATGCGACTCGAAGATGCCCCGGAAGGCTACGCGATCTTCAAGGATAAGCAAGACGACTGCATCAAAATCGTTCTGAAGCCCCACTAGGCACGATACTCAGACGCGACTGGCGGGACAACAGAATTGCTTGGAAAGCTAGAACAGATGCCCCATTTTGTCCCGCTTCGTCCTGAGATACTCAGCCGTTGTCGCCAGCGGCGGCGCAATGATCGGTGCCCGCTCAACGACTTTGATCCCAGCTTTCTCGAGCGCGGCGACCTTTTCAGGGTTGTTCGATAGCAGACGTACTTGGCTAATGTTGAAATAGCGAAGGATTGCCGCAGGCAACGCGTAGTCTCGAAGGTCAGCCTCAAAGCCCAGTTGCTCGTTTGCCTGTACCGTGTCCAGGCCTTCGTCCTGAAGCTCATAAGCCCGCAGCTTATTAAGCAGCCCAATCCCACGCCCTTCCTGGTGCTCATAAATCAGCAACCCACGACCTTCAGCTACGATCTGGTCGAGCGCAAGCTCTAATTGGGACCGGCAATCGCAACGCAAGCTATGGAAAACATCACCGGTTAAGCACTGGGAGTGAATTCGAATCAGCGGGGCGCCGAATTTCAGCGACAGATCACCGGCCGTAAGCGCAATGGCTTCCTCCGTTCCCGTAGACCGGACTCCTTCAAACCCATAAATCCGAAATCCTCCGAAGCGGCTCGGGAAGTCCGCTTCTGCGACCTTGTTCAGCTTAAAGTCTGGCAAATTGGTCCTGGGGGAGCACAAAGGACGGCGTTAACTCTTTATTATAGAAGCCGTAGCCGCCTGCTCATCCCGGGCTCCGCGCAGGCCTGTTCATGCTTGACAAACAGCAGTTAGCCGCGCTTCTGATCAAGGTTGCCGTTGCTACGTCCATCGCCAGTATTCTGATGCGTTTTGGCAGAATTCAAAAAATTCTGCTGCGGGATGGCCGCTCAGTCACCCAACGCCTACAGCTTGCTTTCATCTTCTCTCTTATCTTTGGCGCCAGTTCGGAAGTACGGATCCTGAGCCACGGCCAATATCAAGCGATTGACCTCGCCCTCGAAGGAGCAATCATCGCCGGGATGTTAGGCGGCTACGTCAGCGGATTGATCACAGGTCTCTGCGTTTCTTTGCCCGATATGTTCGACGGCAAGTTTATGTCAATGCCTCTATTTGCCGCTGCGGGGATATTGGGCGGTTTGATGCGCGACCTCGCGCCAAAAGAGGAAGATATCTGGTATTTTTCGCCATTTGTCGATCTCAATCTGTACCGTCTGTTTCGCCAGGTAGGACGGCTGAGCCGGAGGGCGATTCAACGCCCTGTTGTCGAGCGTGCGGCGTTCAATCTCGCCTGCAACGCCCTCGTCATTGTCGCCGAATTCCTGCGCTGGGGAATTCATCGCCTGTTCTCCGCCCACGGCACGTTCTTCCTGTTTGACGGGCTGCGGCTCACCACGTGGGGTTTTGCTGCATCCGCGGCCACGACTCTGTTCGCAGTCTCATTACCAATTCGCATTTGGAGTAGTTTCCGCACGGAGAAACAGCTCGAAGCCCAGCATGTTCATCTCACCGAAGCGCGTCTCGCCGCACTGACCAATCAAATCAATCCGCATTTTCTGTTCAACACTTTGAATTCCGTCTCGACGCTGATTCGCATCGATCCTGACCGTGCTCGCAGCATGGTTTACAGGCTCTCAAAAATTCTGCGCCGGTTGCTCCGCAAGACCGAAAACTTCTCGCCGCTTCGCGAAGAGATCTCATTTATCGACGATTATCTCGGTATCGAGATGGTTCGGTTCGGAGACAAGCTTCGGTTCTATAAAGAGATTGACGAGAATACGCTGGACCGGCTCGTGCCGAGCATGATCCTCCAGCCGATCATCGAGAATTCCATCAGGCACGGTCTTGCCAACAAAGTAGACGGAGGCATGGTCCGGCTTCGCACTTGGCTAGAAGGCACGCGTTTGCACATCTCCGTGGAGGACGACGGCGTAGGCATTCAACAATCGAAACTCGATACTCTGTTCCAGCAAGGGATAGGTGTGAGCAATGTGAATGAACGCCTCCGCGTCTTGTTCGGCCCGCGATACCGCATGCTTATCGACAGTAAACCTGGTCGAGGTACGCGCACTCTGATCGAAATTCCCGAAGTTGAAGGCCAGCCCTCGGCGTTAGCCGTTAAGACCTCGGCTTGATTCTGGGCACAGGTCAGATCGCTTCCAATTCCTCTTCGAGTAATTGCTTCTGATACAACTCGGCATAGTAGCCACCGCGCTCCAGCAGTTCACGGTGCGTTCCCGTTTCTACTATGCGGCCGTGGCTGAGCACTACGATTCGGTCGGCGTTCTGCACCGTAGACACACGATGCGAGATCAGAATCGTTGTGCGATTTCGCATCACGCCCGTGAGAGCGTTCAGGATTTTTTCTTCGGTCAGGGTGTCCACGCTCGAGAGTGCGTCATCCAGAATCAAAATTCGTGGATTGCGCAAGATGGCTCTTGCAATTGCGGCTCGCTGTTTTTGTCCGCCGGAAAGGGTTAAACCGCGCTCGCCGATCACGGTGTCTAGCCCGTTCGGAAACGTCTCGATATCCGTCGCAAGACCGGCGACTTCGGCAGCCCAGCGAATCTGGTCTGGCGGGGCATCTGGCACTCCCCAGGCGATGTTTTCGGCCAAGGTTGCGCTGAACAAGAAGGTCTCTTGCGGAACGAAGCCGATCTCTCGCCGAAGTTTCTTCGGGTCGAAACTTCGAATATCGGTGCCTCCAATTTCGACCCGTCCCCGCGTCGGATCGAACAGGCGAGGAATCAAGTTCACCAGCGTAGTCTTTCCGCTGCCCGTGTGGCCAACAATAGCTATCGTTTCACCTTCCTGAATGGTGAGGTTGATGCCATTAAGCGCGATTCTTTCCCCGAAATTCATTGCGACATCGACAAACCGAATCTGTTCCGAAAAATCGGCCGGTTCGAGAGTTTCTTCGGCCGGCGCGATGCTCGACCGCTCATGCAGGATCTCGTTGATGCGGTTCAGAGAAGCGGTGCCGCGCTGCATCAAATTCACCACCCAGCCAAACGCGATCATGGGCCAGATCAACATGCCCATGTAGGTGTTAAACATCACGAAACTGCCCAAACTGATGCGGCCCTGCATCAATTGCCTGCCTCCGTACCAGAGCACAAGCAGGAACGTCACCCCTATGAGCGCCTGCAGGAGCGGCATGAACATGCCCTGAATGCGGGCCAAGCCTATGTTCTCCCTGACGTACTCCTTATTCAGACGCTCAAACTGCTCCACTTCCGCGTTCTCCTGGGCATAGGCGCGGACCACTCGAACACCGGCAAGATTCTCCTGAACACGGCTGCTGATATCAGAGAACATTTTCTGAATATGTTCGAAGCGCGTATGTATGCGCCGGCCGAACAGAATTACCGCAAGCGACACAAGTGGTGCGGGAATGAGTGCAATTAAGGTGAGCCGTACGTCCGTATGCAACATGACGGCCAGTGCGAGTATGAGCGTGATACTGGTCTCGGTCCAGTACATCACCCCTGGGCCAAGCATCATACGCACCGCATTTAGATCGTTGGTGCTGCGCGCCATGATGTCACCCGTGCGATACCGGGAGTAAAAGTCCTGCGACAACTCAATCAAGTGACCGAACAGGTCATTACGAAGGTCGTATTCGATATCGCGCGAGATGCCGATGATGATGACCCGCATCCAGTATTGGAACAGGCCTTTTACCATCGACAGTCCGATCAGGAGCGCGGCCAATTGCATCACAATCCGGAGCTGAAAACCGCGCGTGAGCGAATCAACCCCATACTTGATAACGATCGGGAGCGCGGCGGCGAGCGCGTCTTTGGTCAGAAGGGATGCGAGCCCCAAAGCAAGGCCGACCCGGTAGCGGCGCAAATAAGGCCACAGTGTGGATAGCGACTTAAGCATTAGATTCCCGGCCGGTCAGCAAGAAAGTGGAGGGAACGGCCACGCCGCTCCTTAACAAGGCTATCAACAGGGTGAATAGACGAGAACACCACGCGCTTGGCGCAACATCATTGGCGTTGGTCGCCGCCTATTGATCGTTGTGCGAGGTTTTAGGGGAGTCGGTACTGCGAGAATCCAGGCGACCAACGGCCTTCAACTTCTGGTACATGCGCTCGATTTCGTCCTCATCTTCCGGACTTAGCATACGAACCGGCTGCTCGTGCGAAGGAGTTTCTCCCCGGCGGGCCGCCAGATTAGACCATATCCAATAGTCACGATAGGCCACTCCGTCAAAAGTCGACAGATAGGAGTTCCTCCGGAGTTGGTGCGTCAGGCGAATGATCCGATCCGGATCGCCCGGGAAAACAAGCACCTTGTGCCGGGAATTGGTCAGCTTGAGATTTAAAATCAACGGCGAGACGAAGCGGCCGGTGTTGAAGCGCACCGTGTTGAAACGGCTGGTGTTGATCTCACGTACCTCGCGCCAGGCAATCGCACGCTCACCGATATTAAATTGCGCCTCTCCCACGCGGATCGAAGGCCTCGCTGCCAGCCAGAACAGGAGGGCGGCTGTTGCCGCGCACAAAACACTCGGGATAAATGCAAGGGGAGCGCGGAATCCGCAAAGCACGCAAAGAAGCGAGCCGACGAGGGCCGCCCATCCGGTCCAAAAATACAGGCGCGAAGGCAGGTAGGTTTCGATGCTCGGCTCCATGTATTCAGGCTACTCTCCGGCCCTGCGCCCGTCAATGATGCTTTTCACCCGGCACCCGGGGTCTTCAAAATATTTGCGTCGAAGCCCTCCTCCTAAACCCCGGTCACATCTGGTTTGCCCATTTCAAAACCTCTGCGGATGTAATCGAGGCCGCTAACAATCGTAAACAAAACACACAAGAGCAGGGCCACATTTTTTAACAGGAGCAAGACCTCGTTTCGGAAGGATGCCTGGACAAGGACGAGCAGCACAAGCAGGATCTGAAAAAAGGTACTGACTTTACCCAGCATTGAAGGGAGAAATCTGCGAATGCCGCGGAAAAACCGCAGAAACACTGCACCGGCCACGATCACGACATCCCTGCCGATCACCAAATAGATCAGCCACTCCGGAACCAACCGCATATATCCAATTGTCAGGAACAAGGTCACCAGCAGCGTTTTATCTGCGATTGGATCGAGAATGACGCCGATGCGGCCCGAGACATGCAGTCGTCGGGCAGCAAAGCCGTCAAACCAATCTGTTAAACCGGCCAGTAAAACCACTCCAAGAGCCTGACGAAAGTGGGATTGAAGCAGCAGCCAAACCAGCAAAGGGGCGGCGGCAAAGCGGCAGAGTGTTAGAAGATGCGGAAGCTGGCGCAAGACCAGACCTATTTATAGAGAATTAGGATACGAGTGCGTGGGCCGCTGCAGTCTGGGCTCGCCCAGTCTGGCGATGGAACATAACTGTCTCGTAAAGCGAGGTGTCCGACATAATTTTGTTCACCAGTGCAACATGCATGGCATGTCCCGCCTTTTCCGCTAAAACGAGACCAAGCAGAGGTTTTCCAATCAAGGCGAGATCGCCAATCAGATCAAGTGCCTTATGCCGGCAACACTCGTCCGGAAAGCGCAGGCCGCCGGGATTAGCGACCGCTTGCCGCGTAAAGCACACTGCATTATCGAGCGAGGCCCCGCGGATCAACCCCATGTCGCGCATTTGATCGAGCTCATATTCAAAACCGAAGGTGCGAGCGGGCGCGATCTCGCTTGCATAGGATTCCGGCGTCACGTCGAGCTCGAGAATCTGTTCTCCTACCATCGGATGGTCGTAGAAATTGCGGCAGTGGAGTTGGAAGCGGTCGGAAGGCAGAATTGCAACTCGTTTCCCGTCCGATTCCACACTCACCGGCTTCACAATCCGCAAGTACCGGCGGAGTCGGCGATACTCGCGCCTGCCTGCCTGCTCCAACAACTCGACGAAAGGCAGCCCGCTACCATCCAGAATCGGAACTTCCAGATTATCCAACTCGACAAAGGCATTATCGATTCCCATGCTGTAGAACACGCTGAGCAAATGCTCGGTTGTGGAGATGAAGATTCCCCGCGGATGCATCAGGCTAGTCGCGTAACTCACACGCTCGACGTATTCCCAACTTGCCGGAATCCGCGTATTATCGAGGTCGGTCCGGATGAACACGATACCGGTGGCGGGTGGAGCCGGCGTGATGCGGAGATGGACCGGTGCTCCGTGGTGGAGTCCGATTCCGTCTACTTCAACGGGTCGGCAGATCGTCGTTTCGTAGTTCATGTAAGAACAATGTCAGCATATCAGGGGGCGGGTTATAAGTCCCTAATCGACTGAATTTAAGTGGCTTGAAAGTTTACTGATGTGGCTATTCTGCAACAGAGTGCGTCCGCATTGGCTACAAGCGTGGCCGTTTCGCCTCAGGCCTCAGTCTGCCGCTGAGGCGTTGAAATGTGAATTGCGCCGGTCTCTAATCAGGAATTTCCGTTGTACCAGTTGTGCTGAAATGAAGATTCGCGAAGTCGATCGAGGTCTGTGCCTGGGCTTGACCGGCCCCCAAATTCCGAGCTTAGTTCAAGAATCTGATGATTAAAAAAATCCGCTCGACGACGATTTTGTGCGTCCGGCGCAACGGGACAGTCGTGCTGGCTGGTGACGGGCAGGTCACTATGGGCAGTGAAGTTTTAAAGGGCGGAGCACGAAAGCTTCGTCGTTTTTACAACGGCAAGATTATCTCCGGTTTTGCCGGGTCAACTGCCGATGCGTTCGCACTTTTTGCGCGGTTTGAAGCGAAACTCGAACAACACAGTGGCAATCTCGCGCGCAGCGTTGTAGAACTTGCGAAAGAGTGGCGCACGGATCGAATGCTCCGCCATCTCGAAGCTCTGCTCCTGGTCGCCGATATTCAGAACATGTATATTGTGAGCGGAACCGGCGATGTCATCGAGCCGGACAGCCCTATTGCCGCCATCGGTTCTGGCGGTGCATTTGCCAGATGTGCTGCCGTCGCGCTGATTGAGAATACAAGTCTCAGTGCGCGCGAGATTGTCGAAAAAGCCATGAAGATCGCGGGCGACCTGTGCATCTACACGAATGAGAGCGTTACGTACGAGGAACTGACGTAATGGTCATTTACCTTCCCCAGCAATCCTCCCAGGAAGCGCCATTGCTGGATGAACTTACGCCGCGTGAGATCGTGGCTGAGCTGGACAAGCACGTTATCGGTCAGAATGACGCGAAGCGGTCCGTCGCGATCGCGCTGCGCAACCGTGTCCGGCGGCAGAAACTGGAGCCCGAAATGGCCGAAGAGGTGATGCCTAAGAACATCCTCATGATCGGTCCTACCGGCATCGGGAAAACTGAAATCGCGCGGCGACTTGCGAAACTTGCAAATTCGCCCTTCCTCAAAGTCGAAGCAAGTAAGTTCACCGAGGTTGGTTACGTGGGCCGCGACGTTGAATCGATCATTCGCGATCTGGTGGACGTGGCGATCGACATGGTTCGGGAGGAGCGCCTCGAACAGGTGGAAGACAGGGCCGAGCAGCAAGCCGAGGAGCGACTTTTGGATCTGCTGATGCCGCCACAGCCGGAATCGACCGAAAGCGCTGAACGCACTCGCGAAAAATTACGTGAAAAACTGCACGCCGGCAAACTCGATGACCGCACTGTAGAGGTTGATGTTAAGGATCGCGGCCCCACGTTCGAGGTTTCGACGAACGGCAACATCGAGGAGATGGACATCAACCTCAAAGATGTTGTGGGTAATCTTTTTGGACCGCGGACGAAGAAGCGCACCATGCGCGTGTCGGAAGCTCTCGAATATCTGATCCAAGAGGAAGAACAGAAGCTGGTTGACATGGATCAAGTGACACGAATCGCGCTCGAGCGTGTGGAACGGAACGGAATCGTGTTCTTGGATGAAATCGACAAGATCGCAGGCAGAGAAGGCGGCCACGGGCCGGATGTGAGCCGCGAGGGCGTGCAGCGGGACATCCTGCCGATTGTGGAAGGCACAACGGTCAATACGAGGCACGGCTTTGTTCGTACAGACCACGTCTTGTTCATTGCGGCGGGGGCGTTCCATGTCTCAAAACCTTCCGATCTGATTCCCGAACTGCAGGGGCGTTTTCCGATACGGGTTGAGCTGAAAACGCTGACTGAAGGCGATTTTATTCGCATACTGAAAGAGCCGAAATCGGCGCTCGTCAAGCAATACACAGCGTTACTCGAAACTGAAGGAATCAAGCTGAGTTTTACCGAAGATGCCCTGATCGAAATTGCACGCATAGCAGCGCAAGTCAACGAGTCTGCTGAGAACATTGGTGCGCGGCGGCTTCACACGATTATGGAGAAGCTGCTGGAGGAAATTTCGTTCGAAGGCCCGGATTTGAAGAAGAAAAACGTCAGGATTGATGCGACGTATGTTCGCAAGCAGCTGTCGGAAATCGTAAAGGATCAAGACCTCAGCAGGTACATTCTGTAGTGCGATCCGGCATCGCCGCCATTTCAGCGAGCCTGGTGCTTTCAGCTGGTTGCGGTTATATGGGGCCCGTGGTGCGGCCCTCGCCTCAGGTTCCAAATCCAGTTACCAACCTGGTAGCTGTCGAGCGGGGTGACGGGATTCTTATCACTTTTACTACGCCGCCGCGCACGACCGACAAGCTGACTATCAAGCGTTTCTCGGAGATCGATTTGCGCATAGGGCCGGCAATCACTCCGTTTGATTTTGGGCGTTGGTCCGCTGCCGCTAAGCAATATTTGTTGCCTCTCCCGCCCCGAACTGATCCTGATGCCCCCAAGCCGTTCCCAGTCTCACATTCGATTCCGGTTTCAGACTGGCAAGGACGGCGGGTGGCAATTGCGGTGCGCACGGCTGCGAGAAGAGAAGGCCACTATTCCTCCTGGTCGAACGTTGTGCGGCTTACCGTTATCCCACCGCTCGAGCCGCCTGCTATCGAAGCGAAGGCCACCGCCGAAGGCATCAAGCTGACGCTCAATCATTCCGGTAGCGGGATGCAGTATCGAATTTTTCGGCAAGGGCCGGGTGATAAGACGCCGGTCGAGATTGGGACAGCCAAAAAGCCAGAATATACAGACACTACTTCTCAGTACGACATTGCGTACAAGTACTCAGCCGTTGCCGTGAAGAGCGCCGCCGAAAGTCTTGTGTCCAGGCCATTTCTCATCACCGCAGTTGACGTGTTCCCGCCAAAGGTTCCGGCGAGCGTTGCGGCGCTAGCAGCGGCTAACTCCATTGAGGTGTCATGGGAGCGCAGTCCCGATACCGACCTGAAAGGCTATTACATCTATCGCTCCCTGAACGGCGGCGCATTCGAGCGCCAGGGGGGATTAGTCAGCCTGCCCACCTACAGTGATCATAAGGTCGAGCACGGCAAGACTTACCGTTATGCGGTCAGTGCGGTAGATCAAAAAAACAACGAAAGCGCCAGATCGGCGGTTGCCGAAGTTCCTTATTAGCAAACTCTGGCAGGCAATATTTTCTGTGGTAGCATCGAGCCATATGAGGGCAAGGTTGTTACGGGGAGCTCCTGCTTGCTCCGATTCCTGAGGGCGTTAATTGCGTCATTCCAGGAATTTCTACTGCTCGCCGGCCAAGCCTTCCTGAACATCGTCCGCAGGCCGCATTACTATGACGATGTCTCCCTGCAGATGGACATCATCGGCGTGGGAAGCCTGCCTATCGTCATCCTTACAGGATTTTTTAGTGGCGCAATTATTGCGCTGCAAATGTCACGTGCCCTGAGCACCTATGGCGCCAGTAGCCAAGTAGGAACGATCGTTTCTTTGACGCTGGTTCGCGAACTTGGCCCCGTTCTGACGGCATTGCTTGTCGCTGGTCGAAATGCTTCTGGTATCGCGAGCGAACTTGGCTCGATGAAAGTTACGGAACAGATCGATGCCATGCGAGCGCTGGGCACGGATCCCATTCAAAAGCTTGTCACACCGCGACTCACGGCGGCAGCCATCATGCTGCCCTGCCTTACTGTGATTGCAGATGCGACGGGACTATTTGGCGCCTATTTGGTCGCGGTTCCACTTCTGCGATTGATCAGTGGCGAGCAGTATTGGTCAAGCTCGTGGCGGGCGCTCGTTTTGAATGATCTCGGACAAGGTCTTGGAAAGCCGTTCGTATTCGGAATGATCATTGCGCTAGTGGGCTGTTTTTATGGCCTCCGTACAACGGGTGGAACGCAGGGGGTTGGGAGAGCGACCACCCAAGCCGTTGTGGCAGCTTCGATATGGATTTTTTTCGTGACATTCCTGATCGACAAGATCTTTGTGAATTTGTAGATGGCGATGCGGGACACGTCCAGCACAATCCTGGAGTTCAAAGACGTAGATCTACGGTATGAAGAGACGTGGGCGTTGCACAAAGTGTCATTTTCGCTGCGGCCTGGAGAGACGCGCATCATATTAGGCGCAGCGGGCAGCGGAAAGACTACGCTGTTGAAGGCGGTAATCGGGCTTGTTGAAGTGGACGGCGGCAATATCCAACTGTTTGGTGAACAGGTAACTTCACGCAAGGAACATGATCTGTATCCTCTTCGCAGCCGCACCGGTATCTTGTTTCAAGAGGGGGCTCTGTTTGACTCGCTTTCGGTCGGAGAGAACGTGGAATATCCGCTGCTGAACCAGCAAATAAGTGACCGCCGAGCCGATGATGACCCGTCATTCGAGGCTGACTCCGACAAGCGCGTTCGCGAGGCTCTGAAATTCGTCGAGTTGGGAGAGACGTTCGATAAATTTCCGAGCGAGTTGTCAGGCGGAATGCGCCGGCGAGTGGGAATCGCACGGGCTATCGTTACGGAGCCGCCGTTAATTCTCTACGATTCACCTACGGCCGGGCTCGACCCAATTACAGCTAACACCATTATGGCCGTCATCGCAAAGGAGCGGGATGTGAGAAACACGGCTTCGCTGATTGTCACGCACCGCTATCAGGACGGCGAGCTGATGGCGAACTTCCGCTACAACCCGGACGGGGAGGATCTTGTCCCGGTGAGCGAGGAGGGACAGAGAGATCCGCATAGCACTCGCACCAAGTTCATCGTGATGAAAGGCGGAGAAATTGTGTTTTTCGGCACCCGTCAAGAACTGGAAAGTTGCGACGATGAATATGTGAAGAGATTCGCTAAACGCGAGGGTTAACTATGCCAAGCAAAGAAAAAGTAAGTTGGGCGCAGTTGAGAGTCGGAATTCTGGGCATAGTAGCCCTGTTTTTTATTACTATCCTGATTTTCCTGCTCACCGGCAACCTGCAGTGGTTTAAAAAACAGATACCCTTGCACGTCTACGTCGGCGACGCATCCGGGCTCACTCCGGGCTCGCCGGTCCGCATCAATGGCATAGGCGCGGGAAAGGTAAACACCGTCGAGCTGTCCGGCCAGACCGATCCGCAACGCATTATCAAGGTTGATTTCGTGGTTGATGAAGATATGCTGAAGCAAATTCCAACCGATTCCATTGCCTCTGTCGGTTCAGATAATCTTCTAGGCAGCACAAAGTTTCTCCAAGTCGACAAAGGAAAAAGCCCGGAGCACATTCAGGCTGGCGCTACGCTGAAATCTGCGAATACGCAAGAATTCCAACAACTAGTTCAGCAAGGCTTCGGTGTACTTGATTCGGCTCAGGCAATCCTTCAAAAAATAGAGGGGATCGTCGGACAAGTAGAGGTAGGGAAAGGAACGATCGGAAAGCTGCTGGCTGACGAAACTTTGTACAACAGTCTGGAAACCACCGTTAATCAGGTGCAGCTTCTGGTGACTACGTTGAATTCTAAAACAGGCACTGTCGGGCATCTGATTAACGACAATGCGTTGTATGATCAGGTCCAAACGACGCTAAACAGAGTAGACCAGATAGCGCAAGGTCTTCAGCAGGGCAAAGGTACAGCGGGTCTTGTCCTTAAGGATCCCAAGATGTACAACGACCTTGATACCGCGGTAAAGCAGCTCAACACCATCCTGTCGAACCTGAATGCTGGTAAGGGGACCGCTGGACAATTGTTAACCAACGATCAGATAGCAAAACAAGTTTCAAGTACGCTGAACAAGATCAACGTCACGATCGATAAAGTCAATTCAGGTCAGGGGACGATTGGGCAGCTCTTAGTAAATCCTCAGCTTTATGACGCGATAACCGGCAGCACGCGCGAACTCCACGGACTTCTGAAGGATTTCCGCGCAAACCCGAAGAAGTTCCTGCGAATCAAGTTAGCGGTTTTTTAAGTGGCTTGAAGCGGCTGGTCATCAACGCGGACGACTTTGGCTTCACGCCGGATGTAAATGCCGGCATTATTCACGCCCACCTCCAGGGCGTTCTAACTGCAACCACGTTGATGGCAAATGGAGATGCTTTTGACGATGCAGTTCGATTGGCGCGGGAGACACCAACCCTCGACATAGGGTGCCATCTTGTTTTAGTACAAGGCGTTTCCCTCGTCACCGGCCGGCCCTTGCCAGAGACAGCGCGCGAACTCCTGATTGCACTTTCAAGGCGACGCATTGATGTTTATGAAGAGCTGCGGGCGCAGGTGAAGAAGATACTCTCGACAGGGTTGCGTCCAACGCACCTCGATTCGCACAAGCACACGCACGCTTTACCGAGCGTCTTCCGCGTGGTTCTCCGGATTGCGCACGAGTTCGGGATTGCCTATGTGCGCTTGCCATTTGACGCCACATTGCCGTTTGCCCGCGTGCCGTTGAGGCTTGCAAGACGGCGCTATTGCCGGTGGACGCGGGGCTACAACGTTTCAATGACAGATCATTTCACGGGCTTTCGCCTGACCGGGTGGCTAACGGAAGAAACCCTTGCGGCCGCTATTTGCTCGTTGCGTGACGGCCTGACCGAGTTTATGTGCCATCCTGGCTTCCTTGGCCCGTCGCTGCTGCAGGCTCGAACACGCTTAAAGGAGTCGCGTCTGCGCGAGGTCGAAGCGCTTACGTCACCTCGTATTCGGCAACTGATTGCGGCACAAAGCGTGCAGTTGGAAAATTTCTCCGGGCGCTAGTCGCTTCCGCCGCCGGTGCGTGACACGCGTTCGATTCAGATGTTACTATTGATCGCACTGAAGGAGACATCGTGTGCCATATGAGCCGGACACCGCTATCGGCGGAGCCATGCACCGCTTCCCTTCCACTCGACTCTCCCTCTTCAAAACTTCAAATTCGCCTGCCACGCTTGGGCAGGAAGCCCTGTCTTCTCTCATCGCTGTGTATTGGAAGCCTTCGTACAAGTATGTGCGAATCAAATGGCGCCGATCCAATGAGGATGCCAAGGATCTGGTACAAGGTTTCTTCACGACTCTGATTGAACGGAACATTCTGGCTAATTTCGATCCTGCGAAAGCCAGATTCCGGACTTATCTTCAGGTTTGTTTGGACCGCTTTATCATGAACCAGAATGAGTCCGCCCATCGGCTGAAACGCGGCGGTGACCAGCGGTTTACGCTCGACTTTGACGAGGCGGAGTGTGAACTGGCAGGTCTAACGAACGGGCAAGTGGCGGATTCAGCGGAGGAGATTCTTCTTCGTGAATGGCGGCGAGAAATATTTGCTTTGGCCCTGCGCGACTTTGAGAAGTTTTGCTGTGAAGCCGGCAAGGAGTTGCAGTATCAGATTTTCAAACAGTACGATTTGGCGCACGGCGAAAGACAGTCTTACGCGGAGATAGCCGCCCACAACAGTCTCACGGTCCCTACCGTCACCAATTATCTTGCTTGGAGCCGCCGCGAACTTCGGCGATTTGCCGGTGAGCGCATAAATTCGATTACGCCAAATCACGCCGAGCGTAGGGATGAGAGCCGGTTGTTGTGGAAATGACATGCAATTCCTTTCGGACCGTGCACTGGAGCATCTTCGTCGCGTAGTCCTGTTGCCGGATCTATCCGGCACGCGATACGAGTTGGGCGAAGAGCTGGGGCGGGGAGGCATGGGGATCGTATATG
This sequence comes from Bryobacteraceae bacterium, assembly GCA_051003475.1. Lineage (GTDB taxonomy): Bacteria > Acidobacteriota > Terriglobia > Bryobacterales > Bryobacteraceae > Bog-105. Next base: position 19,398 of record JBPCLH010000152.1, on the reverse strand, counting down.
CGGCCCGTGACTCTCGCTTGGACAGGCGTATTGCACTCAAGGTGATCGATCCCGATTTCGGGCCGGCCCACGCGCGCACGGAGGTGATCGAAGAAGCAAAGATCCTCGCCAGACTTGAACATCCAGGCATTGTTCCGATTTATGACAGCGGAACGCTGCCCGACGGCAGAGTTTATTACGCGATGAGGCTTGTGCGGGGAGAGCGCCTGGACGCATTTCTTGCTCGGGAAGACAGCCTCCTGGAACGGCTTCGTGTATTCCAAAAAATATGTGATGCGGTCGCATTCGCTCATGAGTGCGGCATCATTCATCGCGACCTGAAACCGCAGAACGTAATGGTTGGGAGCTTCGGCGAAGTGTTCGTTATCGACTGGGGTGTTGCCGAATGGCTGGTAGGCTCCGGCGGAAAGCGGCCGGCACTTGTTGTGGGTACGCGGCGGTATATGGCGCCTGAGCAGGCGGGTGAACGCCCGGAACCGGTCGACGGCCGAGCTGATATTTTTTCACTCGGAGCAATCCTTAACGATGTAATGCAGGAAGAGCGGCCGCGGCCTTTGGCGGCCATTGCGAAGAAAGCGCTGGCTGCTGATCCCATGGAACGTTATCAGCACGTGCAGCATCTAGCCGCCGATCTTACGCGGTTTCTGGATCGCTTGCCCGTCAGCGCATACGACGAGAATCTGCTGGAACGGGCGCTCCGATTTGCTGAGCGAAATAGAATTTTGCTACTGCTGTTGGCCACTTATGCTTTCGTCCGGTTTGCGTTATTTTTTTTGAGCCTGCGTTAAAGGAACTGCTGCGCACGCGTAATACATATACGGAGGTGAAGCGATGAATAAACCGATGACGGGAGTTGCCGTGGGCGCAGTGCTTGGCGTGGTGGACGGACTGACCTCTTGGTTCACTCCGGAAGTGCGGCCGCTTATCGTGGGAATCCTGATTGGATCCTGCTTTAAAGGAATGCTTGTCGGACTGCTCAGCGGATTCTTTGCAAGAAAGGTGAAATCCGATCTAGCTGGCATCGCCGTAGGAGCGGGGCTCGGATTATTGTTTGCTTATGCGGTAGCGGCCATGCCTTCGGCCAACGGAGCGCACTATTATTTACAAATCATGATGCCAGGCTTCGTGGTTGGCGCGATCATCGGATTCCTGACACAGCGGTTGGGGGCGGGTGGCGAAATGACGTTAAGTGCCAAACATGGCCACGGGCGCACTTGATCTTAGAACTTCCCGGCCACTAGAATTGAACTTCGGATGAAGTTCTTCCTTTTCGGTCTTCTAATTGGCGTGTTTTTATTACCTGTATGTGGCTGGCTGTATTTCCGATTCGGGTATGCGCCAGTTGCCACTGCTTCTTCACCTATGCCGTTCGAAAAGCAGCTGGCGCGAATGGCATTGAATGCCCGCATCCGTGATGAAGCGCCGAAAAATGCGCCGATTCAGCCTTCGGATGAAAACCTTATTGCAGGCGCACGTATCTACCGCTCCCATTGCGCCATGTGCCACGGTCTGCCGAGCCAAGCTGATTACGCCACCGCGAAAGGCATGTTCCCGAAACCGCCTCAGCTGTTCAAGGGTCATGGAGTAACTGACGACCCCGTGGGCGAAACGTATTGGAAAGTTGCGAATGGCATTCGACTAACCGGAATGCCCGCATATACCGGCTCACTCCAGGACAATGAGATGTGGCAAGTAAGTCTCATGTTGGCGGGCGCGGACAAGTTGTCCCAAGCAGTTCACAGCACGCTAGAGCAGCCTTTAGAGATTCGATAGAGTTCGCTGTGTGGGTGGCTAGCCCTCAATGCAGCACGGCAAATCGTGTGATGGAATACCCTAGCGCTGTCCCCATAAAAAGATCCGAAGCGAAGTGCGCCGAGAGAGTAAGTCTGGAGAAACATATCAACCCGGCGGTACTGTATGCGACGTATGGAACCCATTTATGAGTTCCGTATCGGCGGGCAATCACGGTGGCCACTGAAAATGCGGCGACCGCGTGTCCGGATGGGAACGCACCATTAGCCGCCCACCAGCGTCCATTTCTTTTGAACCACGTGTCCGAGAAGTTACCGTTTCGAGGAATCTCGAGTGGCGTAAGCCTTCGGTCCACATCCTTCATGATGACGCTCACAATCTCTGCGTCGACCACGGCTTCGCCGGCGAGAAGAGCCGTGTGTTGAGCGTAAGAATCTCCCTTGATGAGCCCCACGGCATAGAAAGATGCAGGCACCAAGCCAATGACCAGACCTGTGTTTATCCCGCTCACTACATGGTTGAACTGGTGAAAAGAAGAAGTCCGGCGAAAGTAGCGGGTGTCTGTTGGATCAAGCGCGATCAATCCAGCAGTGACTCCCAACACTGCTGCTGTGGGAAGCACGTTCTTCCCCTGCGCCAAGCGCCAAGGAAAGGTCCAAATCCGCTTCTGATCACAAAGAATATTGGGGACAATCTTTTTGGGAGAGACTTCTCGATCATCGCCGAGGAATTCTGATGGACAGATCCCCTTTCCTGTGGAAAACGTGGAAGGCCTAGTTGGAGCAGGGTTATCTTGGGCAAGGACGCAACTCGCCCCAAGCATGAGAGCAAAAAGTGCTGCGGGGAAGCGAGTGGAAACCCAAGCCAAGTTGATACCACTATAGCGGTGGTCGGTTGAATGTAAAAAACTAGATAGAGGTGTTGCGCTGCGGTGTTCCTGAACCGAATGGCGCTCCGCCTCAGCTCGACTCACCAGCATCGATCTACACTGAAGGCGATGCTTTGGGAAAGCCGCCTCCGTCGCCTGCTTTCGGCGGCGTTCCTTCTGTCCGGTCAGATTGCGTTTGCTCGGGAACCGGCAGTCGCAAAGAGCCTACCCGTGCATTTGCGAGTGGAGGCGGGAAGACCGTTACGGCTCTACATCACGCATCGCGCTTGGTATCGGGTGAATGAAAAGGTCGACGCAAAGTTTGCTGAACCTGTTTGGGTGTTCGACAGAGTTGTGATTCCGGCAGGCACGGTCGTGCGCGGCCAAGTAACTAGACTGGACCCCGTCGCAAGCATGGTTCGCGCGCGCGCGATTGTTGGCGGGGATTTCACCCCACTGAAGCGAGCCGAAGTATCGTTCTCGAGCCTGCGTCTCCCGGATGGGCGTGTGCTGCCGCTCGAAACAGAAAGCTCGCAAGGCCTCAGCACGATCTATGTTCCGGCCGCCGTCAACAAAACCAAAAAGAAGCGGAAGATCAACTCTGACAATCCCAATCGAGTCCGCCAATTCTTAAAGCAGCAGGCGCAGAGTCAAATGAAATCGCAAAGCGGAGGGTTCTTTGATCTCATTCGAGGGCCGAACAAGCGTGAGTGGATTGAAAATTTTCTTCTGGAAAAGCTGCCCTACCATCCTCAGTGGTACCGCGCAGGAACGCGCTTTGATGCCATCTTGAATCAGCCGCTTGATTTTGGGGACATCGCGATTGGATCAGAAGATCGGCAAGCGCTCGGTACTCATCCGCCGCCCGATTCCGAGGTGCAGATGCGAATTCTTTCGAATCTCAGCTCCTCCGACGCGCGGGTCGGCGAAAGCATGGACGGGGTGCTCTCCGAGCCATTGTTCTCCGCGGAACATAAGCTCGTTTTGCCGCAAGGCACACGGCTGGACGGGAAGATCACGTTGGCTCGACGCGCACGGCTGTTCCATCGCGGGGGCCAACTCCGGTTCACTATTGAGAACCTGGAACTCCCTACACTCGCGGATGAACAAAATGCCCCAGCAGGCACGGCTTCTAAAGGGCGTCCTGAACCGGTTCAGGCGCAGTTGTCGGCAGTAGAAGCGGACCCAGGAGCCGTTAAAGTCGATCGGGAAGGAACAGCAAAAGCCACTGAATCTAAAACCCGCTTGCTCCGTCCTGTCATTGCCGCACTTGTCGCGACGAAATCCTTGGATAACGATACGGGGAAACAAACTACCTCTGGGACGGCTGGCGCAAACACCTCAGGTCGCGCGTTAGGCGGATTCTCCGGTTTTGGCTTACTCGGAATTGCAGCAGCTCGCGGGCCGCGTGAAATCGGCGTTGGACTCGGCTTTTATGGGCTCGCCTGGTCCGTGTATTCAAACCTCATCGCGCGCGGAAGGGAAGTAACATTCGAGAAAAACACCGCCATGGCGATTCGCTTCGGAGCGTCTCCGAGAAAGCGGTGATTAACGGAGAGTAACTCCACTCCGATCGCTTTTAGCGGGGCTCGTCTTCGATCCAAAGACAATCCTCCCATCGAAAATCGTCATCCAAACCTTTGCATCCGCGATTTTGATGGGATCGATTGAAAAGATGTCATCAGAGAGCACGACCAGATCGGCCAGTTTGCCCGGCTCAATGGAACCCTTGATTTTCTCATCGAAACTGGCGTAAGCCGAGCCCTTTGTGTAGGCCCGGACCGCTTCTTCAACGGTGATTTTCTGCTCCGGAACCCAACCTCCCGGATGCTTGCCATCCAAAGTGCGTCGAGTGACCGCGCCGTAGATACCCATTAGCACGTTCATTGGCGCAACATCCCAGTCCGATCCAAACGCGAGTGTCGCGCCAGAATCGAGTAATGAGCGGAACGCATAGGTAGTTTTCGCGCGTTCCGGTCCGATACGTTTCTCGGCCCAGCGTCCGTCATCGATGCAATGGTAAGGTTGCATGGATGCGATCACATGGAGACGTCCAAAACGCGGAATATCAGCAGCAATCAGATGCTGAGCGTGTTCGATACGCAGCCGCCGGTCCCGATCGCCATGTTCGCGTTCAACACGCTCGTACATTCCGAGGATGATGTTGTTCGCCTTGTCGCCAATGGCATGAATGGCAACTTGCAACCCTGCGGAATCGGCATGCTCGATGTTGTGCCACATATTTGCGGGGTTCACCAGCTCGGCACTCGCAATACCGCTGGTATTCGGCGCGTCTAAATATGGTTGAAAAAGCAGAGCCGTGGTCGACCCCAGTGAGCCATCGGCGAAGCCCTTCAGACCTCCGATGTGCAGCTGCTCGTTTCCGAAATCCGCAACCAGACCGATACTGGCGAGCCGCTGCCATGATGTAAGCGGCTGATGTCCGGAGATTCGAACGCTTAACTCGCCCTTGCGAAGCATCTTCTGATAGACCCGGAAAACGTCAGGCGATGCCGACATGTCTTGTATGCTGGTCACACCCTGAGAGTTCGCATAAGTCTGTGCGGCCTTGATAGCAGTCGCAATTTGGCCTTGGGAAGGATCGGGGATGATTTTTTCGACTAACTCTTGCGCGGCGTCTTTCAGGATGCCAGTGGGATTGCCTTCGGCATCGCGCACGATTACGCCACCTGGCACGTCTTCTGTGTGTCTGTCTACTCCCGCGAGTTTCAATGCCGCCGAGTTCGCAAGAGACATGTGACCGTCTAGGCGATTCACAAAGACAGGCCAATCTTTCGTTGCGTCATCAATGAGCTGCCGGGTCGGTAGACGTGCAGGCGCCCAATTCTCGTGGTCCCAGTTGCCGCCTGTGATCCATTGGCCTTTCGGCGTGCGCTGTGCGAAGGCGGCCAGAGTGTCACGGAACTCTTGCTCGTTTTTCGAATACCGTAGTTGCGGACCTGCGAGGCTCGCACCGCCCGAGTAAAAATGGACGTGGGCGTCGTCGAAGCCCGGCAAGACCCGCTTACCGTCGAGGTCGACGACAAGAGTGCGCGGCTGCTTAAACTTGGAAATCTCAGAGGTATTGCCTACAGCTATGATGCGGTTTCCGGCAATCGCGACCGCTTCAGCCTGTTTCTGCCTAGGGTTCCCGGTCCAAATCTTGCCATTTAGTAAAAGCAAAGTAATCGACTCTTGAGCTCCAGTCAGAACGCTGGCCGCACCGAGCAGAAGCATAGACAGGGTCGCCGGGCGCATACGTAGTCTAGGTCAAGACAGGGACGTATTCGAATCCGACGTATTGGACTTCTTCTTCCAGATCGAAGCCGAAGCGATCGCGCACCCGCTGCTTGAGTTCCTGGATGGTCGAGACTAGATCCGCCGCGGTGCCGGCTCCGTCGTTGTACACCAGATTTGCATGATAGTGCGCCACCTGAATGTCGCCGCGCCGCATTCCCTTTGCCCCCGTCTGGTCGAGAAACCAAGCCGATGGCACCTTTCCTTCCCGGATCACATTCCCAGGGATTTCGGCTTGCACCCGCGCCGGGAGTTCGGCGAATAAGAGATTTTTGAAGATACTGCCGGCGCATTTCATTTGCGGCGGGTACTTGGCGTCCCGAATTGCGCGAATGCCATTCGCAATTTTCGGGAGTTCGTCAGGATCGCCCTGCTGAAACCGGAGATCCGCGGACAAAATGACCCATTCTTTGCGGGTCTTGAAGATGCTGTCCCGATACCTGAACTGGCATTCAGCTTTCTGAATCGTGGTAACTCGCTCGCCATCGGTGATGCGCACGCCTTCGATCAGTTCTTCGATTGAGTGACCATATGCGCCGGCGTTGCCGTAAATCGCGCCGCCGAGAAATCCCGGGATGCCGGTCATGGTCTCCAATCCTTTAAATCCGAGTCCGATGCTCTGATCAACCACGTCTTGTAAAACCGCGCCTCCTTGGACATGCAACACCATGCCGTCTCTCGCTTCACGTGAGCCGGTGTAACGGAGGACCACACCGTCGAAGCCGGCATCCGAAACAATCAGGTTTGTGCCGCCCCCGATGACGATTGGCGGCAGAGCAAGACTCCTGACCGTCCGCAATAACTCGATAAATGCACCCGTATCCGGGGCATCGCAAAGCACTGCCGCAGCGCCGCCGATTCGGAAGCGTGTGTGACGGGACAGCGGTGTGCCGGCGAGAACCGTCAAATTTGGAATAGCCGCGAGGCGCTCGATCGCCGCCGAGGTGACGGGCATCGTTACGATTATAGGTTGAGTCTCACTTCGGCGCCTCGTAATCGATTGCGCTCTCGACACTCGTGCGCCGGAAGCCGGAGTTTTCGAGTGAAACGGTGATATCACGGTTGATGAAGAACACGGCCCGGAGGCGGAACTCGGTGCCGAAACTGACAGGAAACCACACGCCATCATCGAAGCGGCGGTATTCGACATTGAAGCCGAGTCCGGGTACATCGGTTCCAAGCAGGGTCCGTACAGCGAAGGGGATTCGTCGCGACAGCTTTGTGAACACCCTCATCGGCTGAAATTCCTGAGAATCGATCAGTGCCTCGCCCGCCCAATCGATGTCCTTCTTGTTCTTCGGCCCGAAGCCGATCCGGTAAATTCCGCGGCCGTGTACGGTCTGTTCTTCGAGCAATTCGAAGTTGTACTTTTTCTGTTCTTCACTAGTCAACGGAAATAGATCGCTCTCAAACCCGTCCTTCGATTTCGAGTTCACGAAATCATGACGGAAACTCTCGACGATGGCACCATCGAGACTATCGGCTTCAGGCACCGGGTCGCCACGGAAATCGACGTAATGGTGCTGATGCCAGTACCGGCCATCGATGCGTTGCATTGTTTCCTTGATTCCATTGGGTGTTGGCGTGACCAGATAATTCGTGATCTCTTCGCGGGCAAGTTTGCCGTTCGTCCTTCGTGTCGCGACACGAACGTGTTGCTGGTAGACGTAATCGTTACGGAGCTTTTCCGCCCGGTCCTGGTTTCGAGCGACTTTGAGCATGATGGCCGCAGCATCGAGAGTGCCTTCCCTGGGTGGAGAAGCGCTTAAACGAAGTGCGCCGGATATAGCAATGATGAGAGCCAAAAGAACAACGGCCACAAGTAGGTCTCCTGACTAAATACGGATAGACCGTTCTACGAGACGTATAATTTCACTAGACCGGTCAGTACAAATCACTCCGTGTCAAGCTATCGAGTGCCGTCCCGGAGAGTTCGAAAACGGTCCATTCATCGAGCGGTATCGCCCCCAGCTTTCGATAGAACTGAATTGCGGGCTGATTCCAATCGAGCACCGCCCATGAGAGTCGAGCGCATCCACGCTGCACGGCCACTCGGGCCAAGTGGATGAGGACGGCGGTCCCCACTCCTTTGCTGCGGAAGGCAGGCTCGATGAAAAGGTCTTCCAAGTAAATGCCCGAGCGCGCCATAAACGTAGAGAAGGTCTGAAAATAGACGGCGAATCCGACGGGCTTGTCCTTCACGTAAGCGAGAAGCACCTCCGCTGCGGGGCGCGGACCGAAAAGAGCCTTGCGCAAGCTGTCTTCATCCGCAACCACGTGGTCCTGAAGCTTCTCGTATTCTGCAAGCTTTCGAATGAACGTCAGAATCAGCGGGATATCCTTCTGCTCCGCCGCCAAAATTTGCACGGTTTGAGTGGTGGCCGAGGGCGTGTTTGGTCCAGTTTCGGGCATTTCTGATACTATCGAGGCTGGCGAGCTACTCTTTCCCGCATCGTGCATCTAATATGTAGCCTGACTAGTTTTGACGGATAGCCGCAGAGGTGCAACATGAAGTTTTTTCTCGATACAGCAAATCTCGAAGAGCTGAAAAAAGGTGCCGCTTGGGGCATCGTTGACGGCGTTACCACCAACCCAACGCTGATTGCAAAAGAAGGCGTGCCGATCGAGGATCAGGTGCGCAAGATTTGCGACATTATTGACGGCGATATCAGCGCAGAAGTCGTTTCCACGAAGTCAAAGGAAATGATAGAGGAAGGCCGCCGGCTTTCCAAGATTCACAAAAACATCGTCGTAAAGGTTCCCTTGATCCCTGAAGGAATCGTAGCCGTTTCGGCGCTTTCCAAAGAAGGAATTCGCACCAACGTGACTCTGTGCTTCAACGCCGCGCAGGCGCTTCTCGCCGCCAAGGCCGGCGCCTATATCATCAGTCCATTTATAGGCCGTATCGATGATATCGGCTGGCCCGGTATGGACTTGATCGATGAAATCGCGACCATCTACGCGAATTACGGCTACAAAACACAGATCCTGGCTGCTTCGATTCGCGGGACGCTGCACGTCATCGATGCCGCCAAGGCCGGTGCGCACATTGCCACCATGCCGTTCAAGGTTCTCGATCAGCTGTTCCATCATCCGCTCACCGATAAAGGACTCGACCAGTTCCTCAAGGATTACAACAAGGCGTTCGAGCTCGCAAGAGCATAGGTCACGGCTTTCGCGTCGCCGCTCTTTGAATGCGGTCGAGAATGCCAGCCCATTCCGGCTTGTCGGGCGGCTTCTCGATTGCAATCCAATCCCAATCCTTCGCGTCAGCCTCGTGCAATTCGGCGTAGAGCGCGGCGGCGTAGGCACTCGGGTCTGCGGGCAAATGGATGACGCGTCCACTCCCTGCCGGAGGACGTTCGCCCCGCTCGAGGATATAAAACGGAGTACGGGGAGCGTAGTGGCGGGGATGCATTCCGGGCGACTCGCTCGAATTTCGCGAGCCAATCTCGCTTCTCCAAGGCAAGGCCGTAGCAGCTTCCAAATCCGCTTGCGAGATCATGCCGGGACGCAGCACTACCGGCGGCTCCCGCGTGAGTGCGACGACGGTTGATTCTATACCCACCTGCGTTGGCCCTCCATCGAGGATCATGTCGACGCGATCTCCCAGCCCGGTGCGCACATGTTCAGCCGTTGTGGGAGAGATCTGCATAAAGCGATTCGCACTGGGGGCTGCGATCGGCACGCCTGCACGCCGGATCAGGTCGAGCGCCACAGGGTGTGATGGCACGCGGACGCCCACAGAATCCAGACCTGCCGTGACCGAATCGGGAACAGCCGAAGCCTTTTTGACCACGAGCGTCAGGGGTCCCGGCCAAAATCGGGCAGCTAGAACGTCAGCTATCCCCGGCCATTCCGCGCTGATCGATTTCGCCATGGCCTCATCTGCCACATGCACTATCAAAGGGCTGGATGAGGGGCGCCCTTTCGCCTCATAAATTCGTTGCACGGCTTGCGCATCGAACGCGTTCGCCCCAAGCCCGTACACGGTTTCGGTGGGAAATGCGACGAGGCCACCCTGCCGGATCAAGTCCGCGGCACGGGCCATCTTCTCGTCACAAGGGCACCCCAGCACATTACTCCGGCAGCTCGTCTTTACTGTCGCCGTAAGTCCTGCCGGTCTTGCGCCAAACCAGATACGCATGGATGAAAGGCTCAATATCGCCGTCTAAGACGCGATCCACATCACCCACGGCTAGCTTCGTGCGGTGATATTTGATGAGCCGGTATGGCGCGAGCACGTAGCTTCGAATCTGGCTTCCGAAGTTAATTCCGAGCTTGGTGTCTTCCACCTTCTGGTCCGCAGCGCGCTTCTTGTCCATCTCGAATTCGTACAGCTTGGCGCGCATCTGCTTCATTGCGGTTGAACGGTTCTTGTGCTGCGAGCGCTCGCTTTGGCATTGCACGACAAGCCCCGTCGGAAGGTGAGTCATGCGAATCGCGGAATCGGTGCGGTTCACGTGCTGGCCGCCCGCGCCGCTGGCCCGGAACGTGTCGACGCGCAGATCTTCTGGTCGAATGTCGATCTTGATTTCTTCGTCTATCTGCGGATACACGAATACGGATGCAAACGATGTATGCCGGCGAGCGTTCGCATCGAAGGGCGAGATCCGAACCAGGCGATGCACGCCCACCTCAGACTGCAGTTGTCCGTAAACGTTTTCGCCGTTTATCTCGAACGTGACCGACTTGATGCCCGCTCCTTCGCCTTCGAGGCGATCCGTTATCACCGTTTGGAATTTGTTTCGTTCGGCCCACCGCAAATACATGCGCAGCAGCATCTCGGCCCAATCCTGGCTTTCCGTTCCGCCTGCACCCGGATGAATGATGACAATCGCATCCCGGGCGTCATTTTCGCCCGACAGCAGCATCCCCGTCTCGAGTTGCTCGAGTTTCCCCTCCAGAGACCTGATCTCCCGCTCGAGATCTCCGTTAACGTTCTCGCCCTCCCTGGCAAGTTCGAACAGTGTGTCAATGTCCGAGGTGGTGACGGCCACTGCGCTCGAGTGTTGGATCGCTTCTTCGAGCCGTTTACGTTCCTGCATGATCCGCTGGCTCTTTTCGGGTTGATCCCAAAATTGCGGATCGCCGATTTCGGCTTCGAGTTTATCTAGTTGTCCTTGCTTCGCGGGGGCGTCAAAGATAGCTCCGCACAGCGTCTGCCTGCTGCCGGAGCGTAACGTACTCTCTTTCTAACTCTTCCAAAGTCATTCACTTGTAGTTTACTGTGCAAACGAAAACCCAGGCTTCCCATTTGGTCGTTTACCGAAGAAAATGGCCGGTTTTCGTTACAATGAAGGCAGATGCCGCAATCAAAGGATCCCCTATTGGGCATTAACAGCTGGTTAGAAGACGAACTTTATCACCAGTATCAGTTCGACAGGACTAGCGTTGATGAAGGCTGGAGTCAGCTGTTTCGAGAAGCGCCGCGAAACGGAGAAGTTGCCACGAATGGCGGGAGTGCAGCAGTAGAAGCGGCACAAACCACTGCCCCTCCGAATCCGCCAGAGCCGCCGATCGAAGAGCCGCCAACTGAGGAGCCGCCTCGGGAAGAGCCGCCCGGATCGGAGCCCGTACCGCAAGAAGGAGCAGCCCAAGCTGCACCGCCTCCTCCCGCGCAAACAGCAGTTGCCAAGAGCAATGCGGCTCAACCCTCGAACCAAGAAATAAAAACCGTTGGCGCGAGCGATCAGTTAATCCCTTTGCGCGGAGCCGCGGCAAGAATTGCGGAGAACATGACCGCCAGTTTGTCGATCCCGGTCGCCACCTCGCAGCGCCAGATCCCCGTGCGCGTCATCGAAGAAAACCGCAACCTAATCAATCGGCAACGTGCAATCGAACGGCGTGGCAAGCTCAGCTTCACGCATCTCATTGCATGGGCCATCGTAAAGGCGGTTAAATCGAACCCCGCGCTCAACCATGCTTACGCGGAGAACGGTGGCGAGCCTTTTCGTGTGGTCCGAAATCAAGTAAACATTGGGCTTGCCGTCGATGTAGCGGGCAAAGACTGTACACGTTCGCTCAAAGTTCCTAACGTCAAGAACGCAGACGGTATGAACTTTGCGCAGTTCGTAGGCGCATACGATGACATCGTCGCGCGGGCGCGCAACAACAAGCTGCAACTGGCCGACTTTGAAGGCACCACGATTTCGCTGACCAATCCGGGCACGGTTGGCACGTCGGGCTCGGTTCCTCGTCTTATGCCAGGGCAAGGTGCCATCATCGCCACTGGCGCAATCGGTTATCCGGCCGAGTTTGCGGGAGCTAGTGAAGAGACACGCTCCATGCTCGGGCTTGGCAAGGTACTGATGATTACGTGCACCTACGATCACCGCATCATTCAGGGCGCGGAATCTGGCGCATTTCTTGCGAAGCTGCAGCAGTTATTGCAGGGCGAAGACGGCTTCTATGAAGTGATCTTCAGGGATCTAAAAATCCCGTACATGCCGGTTCGGTGGCAGACGGATCAGCAAATTACACCCGGCCGGTACGCGCAGGTCAATACAGATGCTGCGAAGGAAGCCGCGGTCATACGGCTCATTAGCTCATATCGCATACGCGGGCACCTGCTTGCCAATACGAATCCACTGGGCAGCGATCCCGCTTATCACGCAGCGCTCGATCCTGCTTCCTATGGGCTTTCCATCTGGGACCTTGATCGTCCGTTTCTTGCCGGTGCCGTGAAGGCGCCAAGTGGCGCGATCGCGTCTTACATGCAGCCGTATGAGACGCTTCGTGAGATTCTCGAGCGCCTTCGCTCGACTTATTGCCGATTCATCGGCATCGAGTACATGCACATCCAGGATCCTGAACAGAGGCAGTGGCTTCAGGACCGCATGGAAGGCACCATGAATCTCTGGAAATTGGAGGATCCGGTGCGCCATCGTATCCTCAGCCGCTTGGTTCAGGCCGAAGAGTTCGAACTCTTTTTGCAGACCCGGTTTGTAGGCCAAAAGCGCTTTGGGCTGGAAGGTTTGGAAAGCACCATCATCGTTCTCGACGAGATTTTGGAGCGTGGCGCTAACGAAAATGTGAACGAGGCCGTGATCGGGATGGCGCACCGCGGCCGCTTGAACGTACTCGCCAATGTGGTTGGGAAGTCGATGGGGCAGGTCTTCTCGGAATTTGAGGGCGAGCCCGACCCGGAGACCGTGCAAGGCTCGGGCGACGTGAAATACCACTTGGGCGCGAGCGGGATTCATGCCTCCAGCCGTGGTAAAGAAGTCCTCGTTTCGGTTGCCTTCAATCCCAGTCATCTCGAAGCTGTAGATCCGGTTGTGCAAGGCCTTGTCAGACCGAAGCAAGACCGGCTTGGGGATGAGAAGCGCGAGCGTGTGCTGCCTATTCTGATTCACGGCGATGCCGCGTTTATTGGCCAGGGCGTCGTCGCGGAAGTCTTGCAACTCTCGCAATTGGATGGCTACACGACGGGCGGCACCCTTCACGTCATTACAAACAACCAGATCGGATTCACGACGAATCCGCTCGAAGGCCGCAGCAGCGTTTATTGCACCGACGTCGCTTTATCTGTCCAGGCGCCAATTTTTCACGTCAATGCCGATGATCCCGAAGCATGCATCCGGGTCGCCCAGCTTGCCTACGATTTCCGCCAGCGCTTCAAGCGCGACGTGGTGGTTGATGTAATTGGTTACCGGCGGCAGGGGCACAACGAAGCCGACGATCCCAGCTACACGCAGCCCGTCATGTATCGCAAGATCAAAGCGACACCGACAGTGGCGACGCAGTACTCAGAGCGGCTGGTACAGGAAAAGTTTCTAACACAGGATTACGTCGACAACCTGCGGAAGCAGGTGAGGGCGCATCTTAACGACACTTACGATGAAGCGAAGAAACATCGTGAGCAGTTCGTCATCGAAGAGTTCGCGGAAGCCCCGTTTGAGCAGGTTCATCAGCCCATACCGTCTACAGCGGCGGATTATCAGACACTCGTGGGAGTGATCGAGAAGTGCACAACTCTTCCTGACGATTTCCACCTGCATCCAAAGCTGAAGGGCTTGCTCGATAAACGCCGTGACGTGTTGAAGGGTGCTTCTATCGACTGGGGCTTTGCTGAGGCGCTTGCCTTCGGAAGTCTGGTTCTCGAAGGCACGCCGGTTCGCCTGAGTGGCGAGGATGTTTCGCGAGGTACGTTTACTCAACGTCATTTGAAATTCAGCGATTACGACACTGGCGCGACGTATGTGCCGCTCCAGCATCTCGATACCGGCCAAGCCAAGTTCGAGGTGGTCGACAGCCTGCTCAGTGAATTTGCCGTGGTGGGCTATGAGTTCGGTTATAGCGTGGCCGATCCACTGACACTCGTCATGTGGGAAGCGCAGTTCGGCGATTTTGCCAATGGCGCGCAGATCATCATTGACCAGTTCGTTGTTTCCGCCGAAGCCAAGTGGAATCAGCCGAGCGGTCTGGTTCTGCTCTTGCCGCACGGCTTTGAAGGCCAAGGGCCCGAGCACTCCAGTGCTCGCATTGAGCGGTTTCTTCAGTTGTGTGCTGAAGACAACATGCAAGTTGCAAACTGCACCGTTCCATCACAGTACTTCCATTTGTTGCGACGGCAAATGTACGGAGGCAAAGATCGCCGTGGCATCCGTAAGCCTCTGGTAATCTTTACGCCGAAGTTTCTGCTGCGCTATGCGAAGGCGACATCGCGTCTCGAGGACCTCACCAATGGAGCTTTCCAGGAGGTGATCGGAGATGCGCAGTTCATCGGAAGCCAGGTTCGACGAATCCTCTTGTGTTCCGGAAAGGTGTATTACGATCTTGTGAACAAGCGGGAAGAACTTGGGCGGACCGACGTAGCGATCATCCGCTTAGAGCAACTTTATCCGTTCCCGCTACAGCGATTGACAGATATCCTCCGCCGCTATTCCGATGCCGCCGAGTTGTTTTGGGTGCAAGAAGAGCCGGAAAACATGGGTGCCTGGTACTTCGTCGAAGAACAGATGCAATCGGTCATCTGGTCGGCCGGAATCGGCGGGGCACTGCGGCGACAGTTACGTTACATAGGTCGGCCGGTTGCGGCCAGCCCGGCTCCCGGAGCCCATAAAGTGCATCACGATCAGCAGGAAGCTTTGGTCAACGAAGCGTTTGCAACCACGCCGGGCGCGGTCCGTAAGCCGAGCAGGCTCGTGCGGAAGAAGCGCTAAGCTTCCGGGTCTGGGAACAATCGCGTTGCGGGCCCGCCTAAATCCCTGTTATAGTTTCGTGCGTAGAAGCATCAGACCGGCATGGGTTTAATACTCTTGATCATTTTGATCGTTCTGCTGCTGGGTGCCATCCCGGCTTGGCCATATTCGCGGGGCTGGGGCTACTACCCATCCGGTGGACTCGGATTGGTATTGCTCATCCTTATCGTTCTCTATTTGGCCGGCTATTTACGTTAACGATGTTTCGCTTGTTTGATAAAAGAGATTCATGTTAATCAAGCGAGTGCTCTCGTTTTCCATTCTTGTAGCCGCCACGTTAGCCTACGTTTCTGCTGAGACAGGCGTCACCGGCATTTGGGTCTTGCATGTCCCGAATTCTGACGGAACGCTCCACGACAACTTTCTTAAACTTTCACAGACCGGTACTGCCGTTACCGGCACTCTCATCCGGAACTATCATGAGACGTCTATCCAGGGCTCTTATTTAGACGGCAAGCTGCATGTGTCAGCGAACCCATGGAGAACATCGATCCTGGCATACGACGGTGTGCTCCGGGATGATCATCTGGAACTCACCTTCACAAGGACCGGTGGGAAGGATGATCCTCAGCCTGTGCAGGTCTCTGCCGAACGTACATCAGAAGTTGTCCTGCACCCGCCTGCACCCTTGTCGCTGCCCGCTTTACACGATATCCCGGATAACGGCCTGGCCCGCACGCCCCCCATGGGCTGGAACAGCTGGAATCACTTTGAAGGTAAAATCGATGACCCCACGGTGCGAAGCATTGCCGACGCAATCGTCTCGTCTGGCATGCAGAAGGTTGGTTACACATTTGTAAACATCGACGATACGTGGGAAAGCACACGCGATGCAGCCGGCAACATCACCACAAACCGCAAGTTCCCAGACATGAAGGCGCTTGCCGACTACGTTCATTCGAAGGGCTTAAAAATCGGTATCTATTCATCGCCGGGCCCGCAGACCTGCGCGGGATACGAGGGCAGTTACGGTCACGAATTGCAGGACGCGAAGACTTACGCCGGGTGGGGGATCGATTACCTCAAGTACGATTGGTGCTCGGCCCATGCAATTTATAAGGATTCGGACATGCGGGCGGTCTATCAAAAAATGGGCGATGCTCTCGAATCAGTTGGACGCCCCATTGTATTTAGCCTGTGCCAATATGGGCGGGAACAGGTATGGACGTGGGGCGCAAAAGTGGGCGGGAATCTTTGGCGCACTACCGGCGATATTTCGGACGAGTGGTCCAGCATGGAAGCGATTGGCTTCAAACAAGCGGAAATCGCGCCCTACATCAGGCCGGGGCACTGGAACGATCCCGACATGCTTGAAGTCGGCAACGGGGGCATGACTGACGAAGAGTATCGGGTCCATATGAGCCTCTGGTCTTTGCTTGCTGCGCCGTTGCTTGCCGGGAACGATCTCCGCAACATGTCTGAATCGACCCTGGCCATGCTCACAAATCCGGAAGTGATTGCGTTAGACCAAGACCCTGCCGCCCAGCCCGTGAAGCGAATGGTCGAAGGCGGCGATATAGAGGTGTGGACACGACCCCTGCAGGACGGTTCGACCGCGGTCGGCTTGTTCAATCGCGGCGCACAGGCCAAACCAGCGAGCGTGACGTGGGCGGCGCTCGGCCTGACCGGGCACTTAAAAGGGCGTGATCTTTGGAAGCACGAAGACGTTCCGATTGAAGGCGAGACGTATACCGCCACGCTTCCCCAGCACGGTGTCATATTGCTGCGGATTCAGAAGAACTAAGCGGCGCGGTTCAGGCCGCCGATGCGCGGACGCGTTGACGAAAGCTACGCCTCAGCGAGCGCACGATCCAGTGAAACAACACAATTGAAGCAATCACCGCGATCAGGACGATAGCTATCAGGACAGCGGGGTGGATCGTCATCAGCAGAGTGCCGCCAAATGTAAGCGCATCACCCAGCAGGCTTAACGCAACGTTTGAAAATGGTTCAGGCGATGCGTTTGCGGCTAGCCTCGTGGCCGTCTTCGTGCCATGTGAGCTGAGCGCAATGCCGCCGCCTAACAGCAATGCTGCGACCCGCACTGTGGGATCGAAATGTGCGAACGCTGTAGAGGCAAGTACCGCACCCGCAGGCACCCGGATGAAGGTGTGGATCATGTCCCAGACTGAATCGATCGCGGGTATTTTGTCTGCAATGAATTGGACCACGTACAACACCCCGGCGAGGACGATAATCCAGGTATGACTAAGGTAATCAAGATCGCCGGGCAGATGCACCAGATGGAATCGCTGGAGTAAACCGAGGGTAAGTACAGTGGCATAAAGATTGATCCCAGACAACCATGCCGAACCCATGGCGAATCCGAGCGTCCCGAGGTCCATATTCCTAATCTTATAGCGGGAATATGAAATTGCATATTCTGAGCATCCGCCCTCTCCAATAATGGGATATAATTAGGGAACTCCCAGGCGAGCCCTGTTACCTCGGCGCCACTAATGGAAATAGGCATAGCCACTCCTGCATCCATCCTCAGAATGAAAGGAGCTTAATCTTGAAAGTCTGGACACGCGAGTTTCTCAGCGAATTCGTACGCACAAAGCTCGACGGCTATCGCTTAATCGTGGTGTCGAATCGAGAGCCCTTTCAGCATCTGCACATCAATGGACAGATCGAGTGCATGCAGCCTGCGAGCGGCATGGCCAGTGCTTTAGACCCGGTAATGCGGGCGTGCGGTGGTCTCTGGATCGCCCACGGCAGCGGTGACGCTGACAAGCAGACCGTGGATCGCTTCGACCACGTCGAGGTTCCTCCGCAGCATCCGGAATATACGTTGCGGCGAATCTGGCTGTCCAAAGAAGAGCAAGTGGGGCATTATGACGGTCTCTCGAACCAAGGCCTCTGGCCGCTTTGCCATGTAGCTTTTACCCGTCCACTCTTCGACCCCGATCACTGGCAGACATATCGCCGGGTGAACGAACGCTTCGCGGAAGCAGTTCTCGAAGAGGCAGGCAGCGATCCCACTTTTGTTTTCATCCAGGATTACCATTTTGCGTTGCTTCCCCGTATGCTGCGCAACGCCAGGTCAAATCTTGTGATTGCCCAGTTTTGGCATATCCCGTGGCCGAATCGGGAAGTCTTCAGCTCATTTCCATGGCAGGAGGAAATTCTGGATGGACTGCTCGGAAACGACCTGCTCGGTTTCCACCTTCAGCATCATTGTCAAAACTTTCTTAGAACAGTCGACTGCTCATTGGAAGCGCGTGTGGACGAATCGAGTTCGGAAATCTGCCGCGGCGGACATTCAACGCTGGTGAGGCCATTCCCGATCGGGATTGACTTCGATGATCACGCCGAAATCACGGAGTCGGATGAAGTAGCCAACCAGATGCGCCGCTGGCGTAAGGAACTGTCCTTAGGCGGCAAGCTTCTGGGCATCGGCATCGACCGCCTAGATTATACAAAGGGAATTCCAGAACGCTTGCGCTCTTTGGACAGGCTGCTCGAAGAAGATCCTCAGTACCGTGGAAAACTTGTGTTTGTACAGGTTGCCGTTCCGAGCCGATCGAGCTTGCCTGCGTACCGGCAGATCGAGCAAGAGGTCGAGTATCTCACCGCGCAGATTAATCGCCGATGGGGGACGGCTTTATGGCGGCCGGTTACTCTTCTAAAGAGACATTACACCGCGCCGGAGATGATCGCCCTGCACCGGCTTGCGCAGTTTTGCGTTGTCACTTCCTTGCACGATGGTATGAACTTGGTAGCTAAAGAATTCGCCGCCAGTCGCGTAGATGAAGATGGCGTGTTGGTGCTGAGCAAGTTCGCCGGTGCGGCGTATGAAATGAAGGACGCGTTGCTAGTCAATCCATTCTCAATTGAAGAGTGTGCCAATTCCTACCGGGAAGCATTGCAGATGCAACCTGATGAACGCAAACGGCGCATGCGGAAGATGCGTGAAGGGGTGGAGCACAATAACGTGTACCGGTGGGCTGGAAAATTCCTGTCGGATTTGGCCAAAATCGAGTTTCCCGAACGCATCGATCAGGAGTATTCGGACGAGCCGGCGCCGTCTGTTTTGGGGGTGGCAGTGTGACCTCGATCGAGCAGATCCACCATCCCATCGCGCTACTCGACAATTTGCAGGGGATTGAAGAGCGCATCGCATCGGTGACCCGAGTTTCACTCTTTTTGGATTTCGACGGCACGATTTCAGGAATTGTGGTAAATCCGGGAGACGACAAGCTCGATCCAGAGATCCGCTCGATTCTGAAAACGCTCAACGAGCGGTGGGATTTCGATGTGTCGATCATCAGC
>JBPCLH010000151.1:0-21262 GCA_051003475.1 Bryobacteraceae bacterium | reverse complement strand
GGCCAGGTTTGCTTTAAGATTGCGCTCGTATCCTAAACGGCAAATCTCGGAAGCGATCTGATGCGGCGATCCAATTAACTTACGCAATGCGTCTATTGAAAAAACGACAGTGTCATTCGATGTATTTTCAACAGTCGGAGAAAACTCGAGTGCCAAATGCAAGAGTTCTTCCCCGCAAGCATTTGCAACCGGCATGTGCAGACAGGCGTACATTCAAGCCACCGTTTGGATGGACAGTGGTTCAGGGGAACCCGTTGAGGTCTTGTGGAGAATTGCCTTCGCTTCAATTCCATGCAACACAAGAAAAGGTGCTTTACCGCGCCACTGAACTGCTTTACGTCTAAGCTGTAATTTATTTGACGAACTGGACCTTACTTGCGAAATTTCAGCACATACGACCAGGATGGTGGGTGAATTTTCGATGGCTCTCTGAAACCGGTACCAATAAAAAAGAGGAATGTGATTCAATATTCGCGGGCTCGCTTCGCAAATATCCAGCATCACCACGCCGAATCCGCCCGCATGCAGAAGAAGATCTGCCGCATGCATCGCATGTTCAGCGTTTCCATGGCAACGAATCCAAAGCAGGTGTTGTAATCGCGCACCCATAGCCGCAACTGATGTGGGGTGAAAACTATCCCATAGATCAACCACAGCGCAAACTTCTCCACGGCGGGTCGCCTGCGCCAGAATGTGGAGACAAAGTGAGGTTCGGCCAGATGAGCGATCGCCATTTACTTCCGCGATCACGCCCCGCGATAATCCGTTCTTAAATAATTTTTTAAGTCCGGGCACTTGCAGTGGGGCGAACTTCGGCGCTTCGCGTAGCGCATGGAGCGCTGATGCCGGCCTCCATAGTTGTGCAGAGCGAACCCAAGATATCTTCGCCATATATTCGCCTATTTTGCTTCACTGGTGAGGCGATTTCAAGAGGAAGTGTAATTTCAATTTATGTCGTGATACGATATAAATGTGCCCCCTTTAGAAGCACCCCAAGAAGATGTTTCACTTGCCGATTATCGGAAGCTCGCCGAGTTCCGGCACCGCATTCGGCAATTCCTCCATTTCAGTGAAGAGGCCGCCCGCTCGAGCGGCATCGAGCCACAGCAGCACCAGGTTTTACTCGCAATAAAAGGCTTGCCGGAAGGCACTCGCCCCACTGTTACGGCACTTTCGTCGCGCCTCTGTCTTCGGCATCACAGCACAGTGGAACTCATTAATCGCTTAGTCGAACATCGGGCAGTGATGCGGCGGCACAGCGAGGAGGATCGCCGCGAAGTGTTGGTAGAGCTCACCGCTCACGGCGAGCACCTGCTGCGTATGCTTTCTATGCTGCATTGGCAGGAACTGCAGAATTTCGGTCCAGCACTTTCCGAAGCGCTTCAGTCAGTTGTGCATAACACTGCCGAAGATCGGAGAAAACTCGTATGAGCGCGGCAAGCGCCAGTCGGCCGGCCAGCAAAAGGAAAAAACCGTCGGAAGAATTAAGCGACTTTACCACCACGCTACGAGTCTTGCCAATTTCACTGATGGCAATTGTGATTGGTCTGATCAGTTCGGGTGTTGCTTGGTTCCTGTTAAAGCTGATCGGGCTATTTACCAACCTGTTCTATTACCAGCGCTTTAATACCGCACTGTCCTCTCCGGCAGGCAATCATCTCGGCGTATTTGCAGTAGCGGTGCCGGTCATTGGCTCTCTGATCGTCGGCGTGATGGCCCGCTATGGATCGGAACGCATTCGAGGGCATGGTATTCCCGAGGCAATTGAATCGATATTGATGAATGGCAGCCGCGTTCATCCGCGCTTAGCGATCCTTAAGCCACTCTCCGCAGCCATTTCCATCGGTTCGGGCGGTCCCTTTGGCGCGGAAGGTCCGATCATCATGACTGGCGGCGCATTCGGGTCAATGATTGCGCAATTTTTTCACCTGACGAGCGTGGAACGCAAGACCTTACTCGTCGCAGGCGCAGCCGCGGGTATGTCGGCGACCTTTGCGGCGCCGCTTGCGGCCGTGCTGCTGGCTATCGAACTGCTGTTATTTGAATGGAAGCCCGGCAGCGCGATTCCCGTCGCACTCGCCAGCGCCACTGCCGGCGCGGCTCGCCGCTACGTGCTGGGGCTCGGGCCACTATTTCCGGTTCCGGCTCACCCGGTTTTTATCGGACCGGAAGGCTTAATGGGGTGCGTTATCACCGGCATTGCCGCCGGTGCGCTTTCCGCGTTGCTCACGTTGGGAGTCTATGCGGCCGAGGATCTTTTCAGCAAAATACCAATCCATTGGATGTGGTGGCCAGCTATCGGCGGGCTATTCGTCGGCCTTGGCGGACTCATATTTCCTCAAGCATTAGGCGTCGGCTATGACACCATTGGTCTGCTGTTGAAGGGAAGTACGCCTTTGAAGTTTCTTCTTGGTGTGCTGCTGGTGAAATCAGCCATATGGATGATATCGCTCGGATCGGGCACATCAGGAGGCGTCCTTGCTCCGCTGTTGATGATGGGTGCTGCACTTGGCGGTGTCGAAGGGATGTTTTTACCCCATTTCGGCCAGGGCTTCTGGCCTCTGGTCAGTATGGGAGCTATCCTCGGCGGCACAATGCGATCGCCCTTTACCGGAATCGTATTCGCACTCGAGCTGACGCATGATTTCAACATGCTCCTGCCGCTGCTTGTGGCCTGCTTTCTGGGACACGCATTTACCGTGCTCACTTTGAAACGTTCGATACTGACTGAAAAGATTTCTCGACGAGGTTTTCACCTCAGTCGCGAGTACGCACTCGATCCACTTGAAATTCTTTTCGTCCGAGAGGTCATGCGTACGAAAGTGGTAGCTTTGGGCGCTGATAGCACACTCGAACAAGCGCGTGAGCTAATTCGCCCTGGACAAAAGCGCCACGGTCAACATATCTTCCCAGTCGTTGACAGCTACACGCGTGTGTTAGGCGTAGTCAGCCGAAACCATCTGCTCAGACTTTTCGATGAAGCGCAATCTGGGGCATCAAGGAAGAGGCTTGCCGAGATTGCATCCGGAGAACCGGTTGTTGCTTTCGGTGACGAGCCGCTACGCGTAGTTGTTTACCGAATGGTCGAGTCAGGTTTTACTCGTCTGCCGGTCGTGGACTCCGATGGAGAGAAACGATTGTTGGGCATGATTTCACTCGACGACTTGCTCCGGGCAAGAAGCCGGAATCTCGAAGAAGAGCGCTCGCGCGAGCGGGTTCTCAGGCTTCGCATGCCGCTCAGACGCAAGCCGAAATCCGAGGAGATTACAGTGACGGAAGAATCAGATCTGAAGGTCTGAGTTAGGCGACCCTACCGCTGAATGCGTGCCGAACCGCCTTTTGCAAAACTTCGCACCTGATCAAGGGTTGCCATCGTGGTGTCGCCTGGAAAGGTTGTCAGAAGCGCGCCGTGAGCCCATCCCAGCTTGACTGCGTCATCTGGCGATTCTCCCTTCAGCAAACCGTAGAAGAAGCCTGCTGCAAAACCATCTCCGCCGCCGACTCGATCGTAGACGTCAAGCTCGACGGTTGGAGCGATATGCGTTTGGCCATTGACCCACGCAACCGCGCTCCAACTGTGCCGGTTTGTCGAGTGCACTTCGCGCAACGTAGTCGCAAGGATTTTGATTTGCGGATGCTTTTGAACCACGCGATCGATCATTCCAAAAAATGCACTTGGATCCAATTTTGATTTCGCCGCGACTTCAGGGCCCGGAATGCCCAACCCTTTCTGCAAGTCTTCTTCGTTGCCGACCAGAACGTCAACGTTCTTGACGATCCGGTCTAGCACTTCGAGTGCACGGTCATGCCCGCCGACTGCGTTCCATAGCTTCTCCCTATAATTCAGGTCCAAGGAGATCACCGCGCCAGCGGCTTTTGCCGCCTCCATCCCCTCGATGATCAACTCAGCCGTCGTGTTTGATAGAGCCGCAAAAATGCCGCCGCTGTGGAACCAGCGCACGCCGCCGGCAAAAATAGATCCCCAATCGAAGTCGCCCCGCTTGAGTAGCGCCCCGGCCTCATTCGATCGGTTATAAAAAACAACCGGTGGACGCACGCCTTGCCCACGATCGCTATAGACGGTCGCGATATTCGGCCCGGAAACCCCGTCGTGCTTGAAGTGCTTATAGAACGGCTTGACCCCCATGGCTTTCACGCGTTCGGCAACCAGATCGCCAATTGGATAATCGACCATAGCCGAAGCGATGCCCGTCTGCAGCCGGAAACAATCCGCTAAATTGGCGGCGACGTTGTACTCCCCGCCGCTCACGTGAATCTGGCATTGGGTCGCCTTCCGAAAGGGGATAATTCCAGGGTCAAGGCGATGAACGAGGGCCCCGAGTGATGCGAAATCGAGCGCGCCGTCCTGCCGAATATCTAGTCCGTAATTCATTCTTCTCTCCATAGATTCAGACTGTCTTACGCTTCAAAATATTACCGGAAGCATCAGTCTTGGTGCTTCCACCTGGCGGAAACGCTCTCGATTCGTCGAGCTGCCTCCATCAAATTCTCAAGAGAATTGGCGTAGCTAAATCGGATGTAGCCATCGCCGTAAGCTCCGAAAGCAGCGCCATCCAAGCAAGAGACCCCGGCCCCTTCTAACAGGTAATCAGCAAGCGCTTTGGAGCCCATTCTTGTGGCTTCCACGTTGACGAATGCGTAGAAAGCTCCGCCGGGTAAAGCGCAGCGAAAACCGGGTATTTCATTCAGAGCTGCACAGAAAGCGTCGCGCCTTCGCCTGAATTCTTCAACCATGGAACGGACCCTATCTTGAGATCCATCGAGAGCTTCGATCGCCGCGCGTTGAATGAAGCTCGCTGTGCAGGAATTCGAGTTCGCCATCAGTTTGCTGACTGCATCGACAAGCCACTCTGGCATCACTCCGTAACCGATACGCCATCCGGTCATCGCATACGTCTTCGAAAAGCCATCCAAAATGATTGTCTTTTCCAGCATCCCAGGCAAGCTGGCAATGGAGACGGGTGATTCCCCGGTGTAGTAGATACGACTGTAAATCTCATCGGACAGGATGATCAAATCTCGATCCCGCACCAACTCCGTGATCTCCCGAACATCTTCCTCGGGAATCAAACCGCCGGTTGGGTTCTGAGGCGAATTGAGAATCACCATCTTTGTGCGGCTATTTACGCTCTCCCGGAATCGCGCGAGATCGAATGAGAAGCCGCGCTTTTCAACCAGCGGAATGGGCACTGGCTTAGCACCCAGAAAATGAATCATCGATTCATAAATCGGGAAGCCCGGATTCGGATAAATTACTTCATCGCCGGGCTCCAATAACGCTAACATCGAAAAGAAAATGATCGGCTTGCCTCCCGGAACCACCGCCACGTGTTCTGGCCCGACGTTTATGTTGCGCGTCTGGGAGATATAGCGCGCGATCGTCTCGCGCAACTCCGGCAAGCCCTGCGTTGGCCCATAGTGAGTCCAGCCTTCATCGAGAGCCCGTTTAGCAGCATCGACGATATTCGAGGGCGTCGGGAAATCGGGTTCGCCAATTTCGAGATGAATAATATCCCGGCCAGCAGCTCCAAGCGCCCGTGCCCGGACCAGAACCTCAAAGGCTCCCTCACCGCCGATTCGCTCCATTCGGTTTGCTAGTCGCATAGGCACAATAGCCTTATAGCATCCCGATCTGGGCTTCAAGTTCGAAAAACGGCTGCTTGCGCGCCGACGGGACGCTAGCCTTTCTTCATCCGGGTATTGACGGTCTAACGTGCGGTTTTATAGCCTAGGGCCGTCCGCCTTAGTGGGAAGAGTAACCACCTCGCCCCAAAACTCGTAGCAGATGCGGATGAATTTGAGGAAATTGTGTAGATCGTCCGGCTTGCGGACGTAGCAGCTGGCATGCAGTTCATAAGCTTCTCGTATCTCGTGCGGATCGGCTGAGCCCGACACCACAACTACCGGGGTAACCAGCAGTCTCGGATTCGTTTTGATTTCGGCTAGAACTTCCAGGCCCGACTTCTTCGGTAAGTGAAGATCAAGGAAAATTACATCCGGGTGAGGGTGGTCCGCATATTTCTCCTCGCGGCGTAAATATGCAAGCGCCTCCTCGCCGTCGGGAACCGAACGGACACTCTCGGTTAGTCCCGCTTCTCGAAATGCCTCTTTGGTCAGGCGGGCTGCAGCGGGATCATTTTCGACGAGCAGAATATCCAATTTTTGCAGGTTTCCAGCGGACTCTCCGGTTTCCGGTGCCATGCTGCCAATCGTCATTCTACAAGCCTAGTCAGTCTACCAGAATCTTCACTTTCTTCCCCAAGGCATAAGCGAATCATTGGAACTGAGTCACCCTTTGTGGTTTCTAAGATGATACGGAGTGCAGACGCCGCTTTCGTGCCGTTCACTCGTTGCGTTGCCGATCACCCTGTCCGGTTTCTTCAACTATGCTTTGTCCGAAACTCCATCACAGCAAGCGCTGCGAAACCTAGAGCAATCACGACACGCACGCCGATGAGCCAGAGTTTCTCGCCAACTATTGCGCGATCGATAGCGAGCAAAGCGAAGCCGAGAGCGATTGCCGCATACCACCATGCCATCCACCGTGAATTGAGACGCCGCACTATGGGCTCCGGATTGCGCTAGCGAACGCGAAAACGCCTGCCAGTTCGCCCACTAGGAAGAGTATCCAGTTAAAAGGATTCGGGCTCCTGCCCATTCCCGTATTGCGAAAATCCCAGATAAACGCCGTAACCACAATTGCGCCCCCAAGAATGATCACAGCCCATCGGGATCTGGCAATGTAAACCGGTCTATCGTTGTACTCGCGCCATAACACCACCAGGCCCGCCGTAATCATCGAGATGGAAACGAGTACAGGCGCAATGACGGGGCCCACCCATGGCACCGGCAGCAAGAACAAGATGTCCCAGGTGAATAGTGAAGCAGGCCAATCAAGCAGCAGTTTCAACGATAAATAGAAAGCGATGTCCCAGATTCCGAAACACACCACAAACGCCGCAATCCATTCACGCGCTCTACGGGCGGCGATCAGCCCCACACTCGCCAGCATCGCGAGCGTGGCCAACTCCCTGCCAAGCTCTATCTTGAGGCGCGTCGTGTGCTCCGAACCGAAAGCGCTTAATTGATCAAGAGTGAGCAAGGGAAAGAGTTCGCCCGGCGAGACCGTTGGGTAGAGGTGCGCGCGAAGCGGCGCATACATGCTTCGCAGATACGACACCACAGCCGCTTCCACATATCCGAAGGCCACACCGAAAATGACGAGTCCAATGACAACGCGCCACCACTGACCTCTAGAAGCCATAGCTTAGCTTCCCAATTTGCCGTTGCGAATTATGAGGGTTCTTAGATGGAACGTGTTGCCCAGACCAATAGACGAATCAACACCTCATCTTTTGTCCCCACGAGCCCGAAAAGGGACGAAGGTTGTCGAATTCCAAATTGGCTTAAACAAAACGCCGCATCTCCATCGATCTGCAATGTCTCTGACTTGGTTTGGTTCACGACCAGGTTTAAATTTACAGTTTGGGTCGTATCCCGAATGTTTAGGAGTCCCTCGACAGCAAAGCCGCGGATGCGTTTGATAGTGACTCGATTCGATGCAAATGTAATGTGAGGATATCGATCGGTGGCCAAGACCTTGTTGCGGGTATAGCGAGAGACTTTCTCTTGCCATTTCGCATTTAACCACTTATCGCGGCACACAAGGCTTGCCGTATCAATCGTCAATTTGACTTTCGAACTCTCCGGATATTCAGGAGCGTAACAAAGCTCTCCTCGAAACTGCTCGAAAAACAATAAGTGCTTCTTGCGCTTCATCAGCCCCGTCTTATACACCTCGACTGCCAGCGTGCTGTCGTTTGAAGGCAAAATTGTGTAGAACGTCTGCTCGGCAGTCATCAGGAATCTCAGCGCACGGCGAAATCTATCGGATTAGAGGAAGACGCACTCTGAAGGCCAAAAGTTCGATTACTCGCAAACTGAAGGATTTTCGACTCTAGCGGCTTCGCGCTAGCGAACACGCCACAACCCGGACTGCCCGTTTGCGAACAGCCGGTTTCGATTCCGTACGATTCAAGTTCGCTTTCACCGGCTATTCCAGCCTAAGTTCCGATTGTGTTATTGTGCGTTTCGAATGACTTCGACCGAAACTCTTTCACGCCGCTCGTTTCTCGCCCTTACCGCCATCACACCCTTCGCGCTTCCTGCCGCGGATCGAAAACCGGTTCCCGTCGGGCTTGAGCTCTATTCGGTCCGTAACGAACTAGAGAAAGATCTTCCCGGAACACTTGATGCTGTGGCAAAGATGGGATATGAATGTGTTGAATTTTATTCGCCTTATTACGACTGGACGCTTGAGCACGCAAAGGAAGTCCGCAAACACCTGGACACGCTTAAAATTCGCTGTTACTCGACTCACAATGAACTAAAGTCATTCAAGCCGGACGGAATAGAACAAGCTATCGAATTGAACAAGGCTCTCGACGGCCGTTACGTCGTGCTGGCCGACCCCGGCGAGATTACAGATATCGACGGTTGGAAGCGGATTGCCGAGATGCTGAATAAGGCGAACGACAGGTTCAAGAGCCATGGCCTGCATGCGGGATATCACAATCATCAACTCGAGTGGAAGCCGGTTCAAGGGCAGAAGCCGATCGAACTGCTCGCGGCGACCACGGACAAAAGCATCATGTTACAGCTAGACGTCGGCACGTGCCTCGAAGCGGGGAACGATCCGGTAGCCTGGATTAACCAGAATCCTGGCCGCATCCGCTCCATGCACTGCAAGGACTGGTCCCCCGAGAAAGGTTATCGCGTGCTCGTCGGCCAAGGCGTCGCACCCTGGAAAAAGATATTCGAGGCAGCCGAACAAACAGGCGGGATCGAATACTATCTGGTCGAGCAGGAAGGCAGTGAGTACCCCGAAATGGAAACGGCGGAACGCTGCCTTGTCGCGTTTCACGATCTGCACGTCTGAGTGCAACCGTAATTACGGAACGATCACGGCTGCACCATCGATTGAGTCACTCTTGATCCCTGCCAAGACCTCATTGGCGCGATCCAGTGGGAAAGCAGTTACTTTTGGACGAAGGCTAATCTCGGCGGCAATTTGCAGAAAATCGCGGGCATCGGAGCGGGTCATATTGGCGACGCTCCGAATCTGACGCTCACCCCACAACAGGCGATCATAGTCGAACTCCGGAATGCGGTCCAAGTGAATTGCGTTGATCGCAACCACGCCTCCCTTCCGCAAACTAGCGAGGGCGGCGATGACCACATCGCCACTCGGGGCGAACGTTACAGCGCGGTCAAGTTCGACGGGTGGTCTTTCCTGTTCGCTTCCCACCCAGGTAGCTCCGAGCGAGGCGGCTAACTCGCGATGCGAAGCTCCTCGCGTCGAAACGTATACTTGGCAATTCCAAGCCCGTAGGACCACGATCGCCAAGTGTGCCGAGGCGCCGAAGCCGAAAAGTCCGACACGGTCCCCGTGTTCCACACCCGCCACCCGCAGACTGCGAAACCCGATAATGCCGGCGCACAAAAGCGGGGCGGCATGAAGATCATCCAGAGCATGCGGAAGCGGAAACACGAAGTCCTCGCGAGCAACCGCATATTCGGCATAGCCACCATCGACTGAGTATCCAGTGAAAGTCGGCGCATCGCAGAGATTTTCGCGACCATGTCGACAATACCAACACTTCCCGTCGGTGCCGCCGATCCAGGAGACACCTACGCGGGTGCCAACCGGAAAATCGGCATTCTCACCTTCCACAATTTCGGCCACAATTTGGTGACCCGGAATTACACCTTCACGAAGCACCGGCAGTTCGCCTTCGACAATATGCAGATCGGTGCGGCAAACGCCACAAGCGCGCACGCGCAGAAGCAGATGCCCGCTTCGACGTTCAGGCCGTGCTACATCGCAGATTCGAAGCGGATGACTCGAAACGTCTTTCGGCGAGGCGAGGACAGCCGCTTTCATTCAATACTTCCCTGACTCGATCCTATCGTTATATTGAAGGTGGTCGAGACCACCAATGGCCTAGTTGAATGCTTCGCCGCACCTTCTTGTACTTCTCACAGCAAAGCTGGCTGCGCCACTGGATGGAGAACTCAGCCCTTTCGCGCAAACTCACGTCCCGGTTTGTTGCCGGCCGCACACTGTCGGATGGCATTCGCGTTCTAGAAAGACTTTCGAAAGAACGCATGTTGGGCACGCTTGATTTCCTCGGGGAAAATGTTACTTCACTGAATGAAGCCGGCCGTTCGAGGGACTGTTATCTCGCCGCGTTAAACGAGATTGAACGGGCCAAGTTACCCGCCACGGTTTCAATCAAGCTAACGCAGTTTGGATTAGATTTCTCCGAACAAGCCTGTTTAAACAACGTGGTTGCGCTCGTAAAACGCGCCTCGGGAATGAACAGCCGCGTTGAGATTGACATGGAATCCAGCGGATATACGGATCGGACGCTGGGAGTGGTCACTCAACTTCAGCAACAATTTCCGGAGAACGTTCGGGCTGTGATTCAGGCGTACCTTTTTCGAAGCGAGGCGGATATACGAACGTTGTCGGAACAGAGAATCCTGGTGCGCCTCTGTAAAGGGGCTTACCGCGAGCCGCCGAACGTAGCCTTCCCCCACAAGGGCGATGTGGATCAAAATTATGTGAAGCTCATGACGTTGCTGCTGGATGAGGGAACATATCCTGCCATCGCGAGTCATGATGAGAACATCATCAAGGAAGCGCTACGTCATGTAAGGGAACAAAAGATCTCACCGGATCGTTTTGAATTTCAGATGCTGTATGGAATCCGCCGCGATCTGCAGCGCCAATTGGTTGCGCAGGGATTCCGGTTGCGCTTGTACGTTCCCTACGGCGATGCCTGGTATCCATATTTCATGCGGCGACTGGCGGAGCGTCCGGCGAACGTTTTGTTTCTGGCGAAGAACGTCATTCGAAGTTGACCTTGATGGGTGCCGGAACCGCCCCGCTGAAGAAGGAGTCTAATAGAAGTTATGAGGTACTGGCTGTACCTTGCTGCCAAGCTCTTCGCTGCCACGGGTGTCGTGTTTGCGCTCCAATTCACGGTTGCCCATCTCTTTCCGATTCCGCCGCCGACGCGATTCGGACCGCCACCAGTCATGTTTATGCACGATTTGATGTTCACGTTTGCAATCTTCGCTGTATGGCTAGCCGGGGCAGGTCTGTTTGCTCTCATAGTTTGGGACCATCGCCGCCGCTGCCGCGCCTGTTACCGGCGGCTGATCATGCCAGTTGCAACCGGCTCATGGGGAAACATGGTCACTTTTGGCCGGCCTAAAACTGAACTGATCTGCCCATTTGGACACGGGACATTGAGTATTGAAGAGCTTCAGATCACGGGAAGAAACATGCCCGATTGGCAACCGCACGACGACAATATCTGGAAAGAACTCGAATCCTACTATCACGCTGAAAAGTAAGCGGGCACGCTCAAGAGTAACGGTGCAGCGTGGGCGGCGTCCAACCGAATGAGAAAATCATTCTAGGTCCCTTTTGCCCGTACGTCTCAGATTCCCCTCAAAGTCGATTCACGCGCGCATTGCTGCTACTCCGCTGCGCAAATTTATTCTTTTGGGGGCGATCGCGGCCCTCACGATTGCGGTCATCGTCGTTTCATCTTTCTACGCGAAGTACGCGCGCCTCGCGGACGAGAAGCTAACCCAGGGACCATTTCCTAACTCGTCGCTTCTTTACGCCGCTCCAGAAGCAGTGGGCATAGGCGATCGCGGCACTCCCACCCAATTCGCATCGCGTTTGCGGGAAAGTGGCTATGCTGAAGACGCTCGCGCCAATACCGACGGCTGGTACCATCTGCGCCCGGATGCAATCGAGATTTTCCCCGGGCCCGAATCTCATGCAGCCTCCGAGCCGGGCGTGATTCGATTCAGAGACGGCAAAATCTCTTCAGTTATTTCGCTCAGTGATAACACGCCTCGAACGGAATACACGCTCGAACCCCAGGTGCTCAGTAGTTTGTACGACAAGAACCGCGAAAAGAGACGCCTTGTCAAATACGACGACATTCCGCCAGTTCTTGTGCATGCAGTCGTTTCGGTTGAAGACAAACGCTTCTTTCAGCATTCAGGATTTGATCCCCTACGCATCGCGAAGGCACTTTTCGTTGACATCAAAAAGCGACGCAATGCGCAAGGCGCATCTACGATCACTCAGCAGCTTGCACGGAACTTGTGGCTAGATAATCGCAAAACGTTCGGCCGCAAGTTCGACGAACTGCTGATCACGATTCACCTGGAAAGGAGGCTCACGAAACAAAAGATCTTCGAATACTATGCCAACCAAGTGGATCTCGGCCGACGGGGATCATTTGCGATTCGCGGGTTCGGAGAGGCTGCCCAGGCTTATTTCGGGAAAGACATGCGCCAATTGACGCTTCCTGAAGCAGCAACTCTAGCTGGATTGATTCAGGAGCCAAGCCGTCGAAATCCGGTTCGATGGCCCGACCGCGCCAAGGCACGCCGGGATGTTGTCCTCAGGCTGATGCTCGAAAACGGATATATCGCCCAATCTCAATATGAAGCGGGTATCCAGGCGCCGATGGTGGTTGCCAAACAAGGCATAGAATCGGCCGATGCACCCTATTTCGTCGATCTGGTGAATGAGCAGCTTGCCGAGAACTTTCAAGATCATGACTTTCAGGCATCGGGATCGAAGATATACACCACCATCGATCTAGATCTTCAACGCGATGCCGGGGCGGCGGTCGCCCTGGGAATGCGCGAAGTCGAGACGATCCTTGCGAAGCACCGCAAACAAGGTAATCCAATTGAAGATCCGCAAGTAGCGATGATCTGTCTCGATCCGCATACGGGCGAGATCAAGGCTTTGATCGGGGGCAAGAACTACGGCATGAGCCAGGTGAATCACGTCCTCGCGAAAAGACCTTCAGGTAGTGTTTTTAAACCTTTCGTCTACGCCGCGGCGCTGAATACCGGACTTCTGAATCGTCCGAACCCAATCACCGCGTCGAGCACGTTCGAAGACGAACCGCGCACATTCGACGACAACGGAAAGCCGTATGAACCGGTGGACTACCACCATGGCAATTGGTACGGAAACGTAACATTGCGCGAGGCGCTGGCGAAATCCCTAAACGTGCCTGCCGTCGAAGTAGCCGAGGCGGTTGGATACGATGCGGTGGCTGATTTGGCTCATCAGGCGGGTCTGGCC
The DNA here is from genome assembly GCA_051003475.1 of Bryobacteraceae bacterium. Taxonomy (GTDB): domain Bacteria; phylum Acidobacteriota; class Terriglobia; order Bryobacterales; family Bryobacteraceae; genus Bog-105. The sequence goes on along the minus strand of JBPCLH010000151.1, from coordinate 8,049 downwards.
GACATTCGGCCAACTCCCTCGATGGCGTTGGGTTCTTACGATGTCAGTCCTCTCGATATGGCCGGAGCATACACCGCATTTGCAAACGGCGGGGTGATGGTAAAGCCGCGCTTCCTTGCAAAAATAGTGGACCAGTCCGGCAAAGATATATGGACCTCTGAACCCGAGACCAAGAAGCTTCTCGATCCGCGCGTTGATTACATCATGGTGAACATGATGCAGGAAGTTCTCCGCAGCGGCACGGGCGCAGGCGTACGAGCCCGCGGCTTCACGCTTCCTGCAGCCGGCAAGACTGGCACGTCTCACGACGCTTGGTTTGCAGGATTCACCACCAAACTGCTTTGCATTGTATGGGTGGGTCTCGATGACTATCAGGACCTCAAGATCGACGGCCCCCATGCCGCGGTTCCTATCTGGACAGAGTTCATGAAGCGCGCTCACAAGCACCGGGCCTATCGCGACGTCACAGATTTTCCCCTTCCAGACGGTGTCGTGAGCGCACAAGTCGATCCTCTTAGCGGCCAACTTGCGAGCAGTGCCTGTCCGGAAGTTCAGACGGACTACTATTTACTCGGTACGCAACCTATCCAGTTCTGTCTTTTGCACCAAGGGGGATCAACACAGATCGCTGGCTGGGAGACTCCTCCAATTCCAGGCCAGCCGGCAATGACGGCTTCACTGCCCGCTCAACCGGCGATTTCGACGGCCCAGAATCTGCCCAACGTAGATGTTCAAAATCAGCAGCAACAGAAGCCGAAAGAAAAGAAGGGCTTTTTCGATAAGTTAAAGAGCATCTTCCGGTAGTCCTTCATAGCTGTCGTCCGAACGACCGGCGCGCCATACGACGTCCGCTCTACTGCTATAACTTCTGCTATAACTTCTGCTATAACTTCGGTCTACCAAAGTAATTTCAACCCAAATTGAATTTGACGCGATGTGGTGGATGTGCTTGTGATCAAGCCCGCCATGGGCGAGACGCCAGTCGGAGTGAAGACAACTACATTGGGGGTATTAAAATTTGCTCGGTTAAGTAGATTGAAAAATTCCGCGCGAAACTGCAAGCTCATTCTCTCGCGAATGGGTGTGTCTTTTAGCAGAGAAAAGTCCCAGGTCGCAAGGTCAGGGCCAATCAGCGTGTCTCTGCCCAGATTTCCATAGAATCCACTGCCGGTGGGCGGTGCAAGGAATGCCGCTGGATTAAACCATTTATTCACAGCGCCCAGAATCACAGGGCCGGCAAAAGAAGGATTGACGTAGGGACGGACTGGGTTTCGCGTATCACCGTTATTCGACGGGTTGTAGCTGAGTTGAGGCGTGAAATGGAAACCGCTTTGAATTGTCACGATGGAGTTCACCGTCCAGCCGCTTGCGAGTGCATTGCCGAATCCGCTGCCCTTGGCGGGGATTTGCTTTGCATGCCCGAACTGCAGAGCATAGATTGCACTGATCACCGCCACATTTCTCACGTCAAAATTTGCAAGTCCGCGGTCCGCGCGCAGGTCAAACGGATTCGAAGCGAGCGCCGGTTCGCCTCCCGAGGTGGTCGCGTTCAAGGAGTCTCCATCATCGATGGTCTTCGACCAGGTGTAAACTCCGCGTAGTGAAAAGCCGCCCTCGAAGCGATGATTGAGATCGACCTGCAGCGCGTTGTATGAGCTATCGCCCTCGGAGAAGTAGGTCCAGGTGTTCGCGAGTGCCGGATTAGCTCTGGTTGCAGTGGGGACGTAATAGGTTCCGGTGGGAACAGGCGCGTTCGCCAAGCCGACCGGAAAATTACTCGGATACATTGCTGGGCAAGGCGAAGCCGGACAGACAACCGGGAATGGCTCGTTTGCATCGATGCCGATCAGTTCGTGATAGCCGTGCGATCCTACATATCCGAGGGTGAGCGCCGTATTTGCCGTTAGTTCCTGTTGAATGCGAAAAGACCACGAGATCAAGGTCGGGGTTTCCAAGTCCGGCTGAACTCCGCCGGGAACCAAACGCGCCGTCGCCGGTACCGGAGCGGTGCGTGAAAGCGGAAGCCGGGAAACGGAAACTTTCGGAAGGCTATAGGTCGGATTGAATGGAGCATTCTGATCGGTCCGATAACCCAGGGCATCCTGAAGATCGTTGTACATGCCGAAACCGGCACGAATGACCGTTCTGTCGGTAAACGGGCTCCAAGCGATTCCCACTCTGGGTTGTGGCAGGGACTTTCCATTGTTACGCGTGAATACAGACCTTCCGATGGTCGGTTGGCTTGAAATTACACCATTCGGGTACGTGTAATTAGAGGCCCGGTCATGAGCCTCGTTCCAGCCGGTCGTAAATTCATGGCGGAACCCGAGTGAAAGCGTCAGCTTAGGAGTCAGCCGAATGACGTCTTCTGCGTATAGAGCGCCAAAGAGTGCTCGCCAGTTCATTTCGGTGGGAGAAGGATCATACAGGAGAGTGCTCGCAGTGCCTTGCAGCAGGGTCTGCAGGCTCGTGAACGTTGCCTGTCCATACTGGCTTAGCGCCAGAGTCTCGTTGGATTGAAACTGCTGGAACCAGGCGCCGAGGTTGAATTGATGACGGCCCGTCGTGAAGGACACGCGGTCCTCATAGGTAAACAGGTTTCGGGCGATTCGCAGATTACTCCCGTTGTTACTTCCGGCGATGCTTATTTGCGCCGTAGGGTTCGATGCAGCGCTCCCTCCAACCACAAGAGCGCCGATTGGATCTCCGGTTAAAAAGCCGGGCAGGGATGCTGCGGGTGTACCCGGGGTCGGTTCGCCGGTAAAAAAGTAACTGGCCCTCGAGTAACCAACGCGGGCCGTATTCAGGAGAGTTGGAGAGAACACGTGTGTCTCTTCGAGGCTGGCGACCTGCTCTCTGAGGCTCTCCACGTCGGTGCTGTAGAGATTGGTACTAGTGGGAGTGAAATCCGCACTGTCGTCAACTGTATAAGCCGCGTTCAGAGAATCTTTACCAGTAAGAATTTGGTCCAACCGCACACTCCCGAAGTCGTCTCGAATGGTTTGCAGCGGACTATTGAAGGCTTCAGAGATTCCACCGAAATCCTGAGCACCAGAGCTGGGTGCAGGCCACGCCGAAATTAACTGCGAGACACCAACGAAGGCAAGCCCGGAGGCTGGGCAGGGGCTCGGAGCAGGGCTCACCAACTTGCACGGCAGATATCCATTTCGCGCGTCATTGTCGGGAACAAGATCAACGCCAGTTTGGTGCAGGTGCTGGCGGAGTTCCTCGTAATTCCCGAAGAGGAAAGCTTTATCCTTCTTAATGGGCCCACTTAGCGCACCTCCGAACTGATTGCGTTGAAAGCCTGGAGCGGAAGCGCCATCGAAGAAATTGCGCGCATCCAAATCATTGTTTCGGATGAACTCGTACAGAGATCCATGTAATTGATTTGTTCCGGACTGCGTGACGATTAGCACTTGGGCACCCGGATGCTTGCCGTATGCTCCGCCATACGAGTCACGAAGCACATTGAACTCCTGGACCGCATCAACACCCAGCAACTCCTGGCTGGCGCCGCCTGGCTGCATGTTGTTCTCGGCGGCGCCCGTAAACTCGATTCCATTCAGAAGGTATAAATTCTGCTGAGGCCGATTGCCGGACACTGCGAAATTATTGCCGGCTGTCGAATTTGAAACACCCACTCCACCCGTCTTCTGTGACGTGAAATTAACCACTCCCGGACTCAGCGTAAGAAGCTCATCGTAACTCCTGCCGTTGAGCGGGAGATCTTTTACCTGGCGTTCGCCAATCAGGCCGGAGATGTCCGCAGCAGTGAGGTTCACGAGGGGAGCGTCTTCGTTCACCGTCACTTGCTGGCTCGATGTTCCGAGCCGCAGGGCCAGATCAACACGGGCGTCCTGACCTATGACTAGATTGATCCCGGTGTGAACTTCTTCAGCAAATCCCGATTTATTGACATGAACCTGATAGTGCCCTACCGGCAATGCGGAAATTCGATACAGGCCTGTTCTGTCGGTGATGCTCTTGCGTACTGCACCCGTATCTTCGTTCTTGACCAATATGCTGGCGCCAGAAACAACCGCACCAGACGGGTCTTTAACCGTTCCCGAGAGAGTGGCAGAGACCTGAGCCCAGAGCGAAGCTCTGCACAACAGAAGAAAGCACGAGATGTATAGGATCGAGGGTGGTACGCGAGGCATAATGTGTCCTGTATGAATGACTTTGTACAGTATAAATGACACCTCCAGATGCAAATAGCTGATAACGAGAGCCATATGCGAGTTCGTACCCGTCTTAAAGAGATTCGAGAAAGACGGCAGGTTTCTGCTGCTGATCTCGCTTTTCGCGTAGGCGTCAGCCGGCAGACAATCTACGCTATCGAGGATGGAACTTTTGTTCCCAACACGGCCGTTTCTCTGCAAATAGCCCGTTCTCTCGATGTCACTGTCGAGGAACTTTTCTCAATCGCCGATGAACAATTGACAGCGCCGATCAGAGCCGACTTGCTCGCCGGTGATCAGGTGAACGAAGGACAGTTCGTAAGGTTCTGCCGCGTCAACGAGCGTATCGTTGCGTTTCCCATGTCCTTCCAACCTGCTTACCTCCCACAGGCGGACGGCATCATCGAATCGAGAACGAGGCAACGTGTCTCCATCAAGTCCCCTGCTGGTTTGCCCGACGACGGGAAACGGCTGTTGCTCGCAGGCTGTGACCCGGCACTCTCGTTGCTTCCCGACGCGCAACGCTCGTCGCGAATCGAAATCATCAGCGTTCCGTGTTCAAGCCGGTGTGCTCTGAAATGGCTAAGGCAAGGAAGGGTGCATGCGGCGGGTTCCCACCTTCTCGACCGAAGCACGGGCGATTACAACGTACCGATAATTCGGCGTCTTCTGCCTAACACCTCAGTCCGGGTAGTCACGTTCGCGGTTTGGGAGCAGGGCTTGGTGCTGCGGCACGGTAATCCGAAAAGCATCCGATCCATTGCAGATCTCGCACGCAACGACGTGACACTCATCAATCGTGAAGAAGGATCGGGCAGCAGAGATTTACTTGATGCCGGCCTACGCCAGCTCGGCATTCAATCCAAGCACGTTAAAGGTTACAACTCCATTGCTCAAGGGCATCTGGCAGCCGCCCATGCGGTCGCGGCCGGAACCGCCAACTGTTGCATCGCGTCTCGATCTGCGTCTCGCTGCTTCGGACTGGACTTCATTCCTTTATCGGCAGAGCGCTTCGATTTCTCGTTCACCCAGGCATCGGTTGAATTGCCGGCAGCCAAGATGCTGCTCGATCTACTAAACCGTTCTAGTTTGCGGAGAAAACTTCAATGTATCGCCGGGTATGATACGGCCCACACCGGCGAGATCCTGGTTTGAAGGTACTGCTTTAACTGACAAACGGTGCTCCCTCTACGTCATGTGTAACGGCGAAGGACTTGCTGATCCTGCGGCAAGATGTATTCCGCGGGCTATCGTAGTGCCGCGAATAGAATGAGAACAGAGATTCCTATGACCTCTCGGCGTGCGTTTCTACAGTCCGCGAGCCTGGCTACTGCCACGCTTGGCTCTTCTCTGTTTGCTTCGAGCGCAACACAAGCGCCACTCGAAGAGTTCGCCTATGGTGACGTAGACCTGGCGCCTGGGCTCGCTCAAACGCAGTTCGACCAGACGCAATCTGTTCTCCTGTCGCTGAATGATGACAGTTTGCTTAAGCCTTGGCGCCTACGGGCTGGGTTGCCAGCGCCCGGTCCCGACCTCGGCGGATGGTATGGCGAGGTGGAACTCCAAAAAACCGAAAGCGGCGGAAATGGCTTCGCACCGGCGCATTCTTTCGGGCAGTGGATCTCGGCCCTTTCGCGCGGATATGCTGTGCATCGCGAAGCTCGGACCCGATCGAAACTGGAGCGCCTGCTCGCTCTTTACGAGCCAGCTATCTCGGGCCGGTTTTACACGAATTTCCGCTTTCCCGCCTACAACTACGACAAGATGGTCATAGGTCTCATCGATGCTCGTCGATTTGCAGATCTACCATCAGCCCAACGGCTTCTTGATCGAACCACCGACGCAGCCGAGCCGCATCTGCCACCCGAGGCGCTGGACCGCGACGAACCCCAGCGGCGGTGGAGAAAGTCCGTGGGCGAGAACACGGGAAACGATTACACATGGGATGAATCGTATACTCTTCCGGAGAATCTTTATCTTGCCTGGGAGCGCGGCGCGGGCGAACGCTATAAGCGACTGGCTTCGAGGTTTCTTCTAAACCGTACCTACTTCGACCCCCTCTCCGAGAACAAAAATGTTCTTTCAAATCACCACGCCTATAGCTTTTGCAATGCGCTGAGTTCTGCTATGCAGGCGTATCTTGCTGAGGGCAGCCTGAAGCATCTCCGTGCCGCTAGTAATGGCTTCGAAATGATCACAGCTACCCAGAGTTTTGCTACTGGCGGCTGGGGACCTGACGAAAGCTTCAGTTCGCCTGGCAGCGGAGTCCTCTACGCCAGTCTTGCAAAAACACACCACGGATTCGAAACACCCTGCGGAAGTTATGCGCATTTCAAGCTCACCCGCTATCTCTTGCGGGTAACGCGGGACGGCCGCTATGGCGACAGTATGGAGCGTGTTCTCTATAACACCGTGCTCGGCGCTAAGCCGCTGCAGTCTGATGGACGAGCTTTCTACTACTCCGACTATCATTCTTCTGGTAAGAAGTCCTATTTCCCAGACGCTTGGCCTTGCTGCTCCGGCACATTGCCGCAACTGGCAGCGGACTACCGCATAAATACTTACTTTCGCGATGCCGATGGCGTGTTTGTGAATCTGTTTCTGCCATCCAGTCTGCGGTGGACGACCGCTGGCGGCGCAGAGTTTACGCTGACGCAGACTGGAGACTATCCTTACGAAGGCCGAATTAAGATGTCGTTCCGAAGTTCACGGCCCTCGGACTTTTCCCTTCGCGTGCGGATCCCTGCTTGGTCGGCAGCAGGTGCAGTTATACGAGTAAACGGCACGCGCATTTCGGCTTCTGTCACAACGGGCTTCGCTACGATCCGACGGCGATGGATGAATGGCGATCGCCTTGAGCTTGACCTTCCATTACCTATGCGGCTCGAACCTATCGACCCTAAGCATCCCGATACAGTTGCGCTGGTCCGAGGTCCGCTAGTGCTCTTTCCAGTTACAGAGAACGCGCCCATCCTCACCCGCCAGCAATTGGTTGCGGCTTCGAGGCTTCCCGGTCAGGAGGAATGGCAGACAGAGACTGCCTCCGGCCGGTTACGATTGCTCCCGTTCGTTGCAATCCAGAACGAGGGGTATTCCACCTACGTCACGGTCAGCTGATGCGCCCGATCATTCTCCTCAGGAATTTCCTGAAACTGCTCCATGCCTTCGAACTAGGCTAAGCTCCACAAACTTCTAGCCAATGCCATGCTTTCGGCAATGAAGTCATCCGGCTTAAGTCCCCGCCGACCTGTTCCTAAAGCTATAGCGGCTCTAGTTCATGCGCTTACTCGCTAACGAACCAATTTACAGTGCGAATTCAACAATGCGCATGGGAGTACCGGAACGGGCATATTCCATTGTTTCGTAATCATGTGCATGTTACGAATAGATGCACACGTATCAGCGAGTTTCACGCAGCCAGGTTCTAGTGAAACTTAGTATATGGGACAAAAAGGGCGGTAGCCGCCTGGTTGAAAGTGGCTTCGATATATGTGAGCGCCTGTCGAGTGTCGATGTTACCTTGTCGCAGGCCGCTCGTTAAGTTCGAAAATCACTATTTGTAACCGCCATATGACCGTTGCCTTATTGCATCCATGGTGTCCTTTTTCTTGCTAGCGGGACGGATTCGGTTTGGCTAGGCATCGGCCGTCATCCGACGAAGACTTTTTCACCCGCAATTCCGAGTAACACAGCGGCGCTGTCGAGCGAGTCGTGTGCGCGCTCGCGCGTGAAGCGCCGCGAACCCGCTTTTCAACTTCAACTACGAACTGACCTTCAGAGGAGATAGAACTCACATGATCCGCATCGCGCAACAAGTACGGTCGTTCCGGCAGCCTTGGGCCGCGCTGGGACTGGCAGCCGTGCT
>JBPCLH010000150.1:0-3675 GCA_051003475.1 Bryobacteraceae bacterium | reverse complement strand
GCACTGGTTCTAGTGTAGCTGTGCGGACCTTCTATACTTCTAAATCCAATTCCCCGGCGGAGCCACTTCTACCCAGGGCCGTTCTGCCGGCGCCTGGTGAAGCGTGATGCTCCGGAGATACTTTGTGAGAAGCGGATACTTGTTCGGGACCTGAAGCTCCCAGCCGAGAGGCGATGCGAGTTCAGCTGCGTCCGAAAACTGTTCTTGAAGGCAGCGAACCAATTCATTGGCTAATTGGTCCCGTTCCTGGTGGTCGGGGCTAATGTCATAATCCGGTTCCACCACCACACGACCGATTTGCGGGGACGTGGATCGCACCGAACTGAACGCTTCCTCGAGAAAGAACTCCAGTTGCGGGTCCATAACTTACATCTCCCGCCGGTTCTCGAGTGACCGTGACATAGTCACTTCATCGGCAAACTCCAGGTCACTTCCCACCGGAATTCCCATTGCAATGCGTGTTATGCGAGGGCCTAGCGGCTTCAAGAGACGCGATAAATAGACTGCCGTCGCCTCGCCCTCTGCTGTTGGATTTGTCGCCAGGATGACCTCTTGAACTTCTCTGTTATTGAGGCGATCAACAAGCCCTTTGATCTTCAGGTGATCAGGCCCGATACCGCGCAAAGGTGAAATCGTCCCATGTAACACGTGATACACACCGCGAAAAGCATGTGTCGTCTCAATCGGCAGAATGTTGTGAGGCTCTTCGACGACACAAATCTGAGACTGTTCGCGATGCGGGTCGAGACAGTACACGCACAGTTCCTCAGCGCTGATGTTGTTACACTCGGCGCAAATCCCAAGCTTGTCTTTGATGTCGAGGATCGCCTGAGCTAGATTTTCGGCATCTTCGCGCGATGACCTTAAAAGATGAAATGCAATGCGCTGAGCCGATTTCTGACCGATGCCAGGCAGCCGTTTACATTCTAGAATCAGCCGGGCGAGCGGCTCAGCGAGCTCTGGCATTCGTCAGAGGCCTAAAACATGCCCGGCGGCAGCCCCAAGCCCCCCAACATGCCGCCCATCTTCGATTGGGCCTCGTCGTCCACCTTCTTGGCAGCCTCGTTGAATGCCGCCATGACCATATCCTGGAGCATCTCGACATCGCCCGCCACTTCAGGATCAATCGTGACACCGAGCACGTTCTTGTGGCCGTCCATCTTCACGGTCACCATGCCCCCGCCCGCTGAAGCCTCCACGCGAATCGCCGCAACCTGCTCTTGCAGTTTTTGCTGCATTTGCTGCGCCTGTTTCATCATGGTCTGCATGTTGCCGGGTATCTTCATATCCGATTGAATGCTCCCCTTTCACTCATTCAAATTTCGCACGGCACGGACCTGGGAGTCAGGGAATAGTTCCTGAAAGCGTTTCACTCCCGGGTGTGATAGCGCTCGCTCTCGAACCTCGGTGTCGCTATCTCCGGAATGTTCAGAAGCGGGCGCGGCTGCACCCTTTACACCTTCCCCCGCCTCGATTCGCAGCCGTACAGGCCTTCCAATTACTTCCGCGGCGATGCGCTGTACGTCCGGATCCTTCAGTGCCAATGCAAGCGGCTTTGGCGCCCGAATTAGAAGCTCACCACCATTCAAGCGCAGTTCAGAATGTTGAACAGCATCAGCGCTAGTGTTTAGTCTCGCCTTGCAAAGAGCCTCGTGCAGATCTTTTGCCAAATCACCGGCCTTCGAGCTAACAGCTTCAATCGTGCTTGCCGCTTCGGTGTGCGTCTTAACGGTCGCTTGCTCGGAAGGCGATACCTTGGTCGACGGTGCTTGAAGCGTTGCGGGTCTCGATGGTTCAGCGCGGGCCGGCGCGATGATAGATCCGGAGCCCGCAGGTGACACGGCTGGCGCTGGCTCCGGGCTTGCCAATTGCGCCAGGGCTTCTTCGATAGATTGAAGCCTGCCCACTTGTATCAACTTGATCAGTCCGAGTTCTAGATGTAAACGAGGCTGAAGCGAAGATTGCAGCGTTTTGTATAAGTCGAGAGTCAGGTTCAGGTAGCGCGTCAAATCCTCTTCGCTGAACAACCCCGCCGTTTCCAAAAATGCCTGCTGCTCTTGATCTGAGCCCGCGATAAGACGGCTGGGTTTGCCCGCAATTTTTGCCACCAGCAGATTGCGCCAGTAGCGCGAGAGTTCACGGCAGAAATGCTGTAAGCTGTGGCCATTCTGCTCGAGCTCCTGCACGATGTCAAGCATGCGGCCGCCGTCTCGCTTCTGAACAGCTTCGGCGACTGCGCAAAGCGATTCAGCTCCAAAAACGCCGAGCAAGGCCCGCACATCTTCGACACGCAGCACGTTCCCGCAACAGGCAATGGCCTGATCGAGAGCCGAAAGCGAGTCTCGAACGCTGCCTTCGCCTACCTGCGCTATCACCGAAAAAACTTCCTCAGTTGCCTCAATGCCTTCCTGCTCTGCAATGTGTTTCAACCGGCTTACAAGGTCAGCAAAATCGATGGAACGAAAACTGAAGTGCTGGCAACGCGACGCGATTGTGTTAGGAATTTCGGATGCCTCGGTTGTACAGAGAACAAACACCACCCATTCCGGCGGCTCTTCGAGGGTCTTCAGTAGCGCGTTGAACGCTTCCTTCGTTATTTGATGCGCTTCATCAACGATGAAGACTTTATACCGGTCACGCGCGGGCCTGTAACGAATATTGTCCCGGATCTCGCGCATTTCATTGATGCCCCGATTCGAGGCTGCGTCTATTTCGATCACATCGACCGAATTGCCCTCGGTTATCTCGATGCAGCTCGAACATACGCCGCATGGAGTCGCAGTGGGCCCGTTGATGCAGTTCAGGCAGCGCGCCAAAATTCGCGCCACACTTGTCTTACCAGTGCCCCGCTGTCCCGAAAAGATGTAGCCGTGCGCAACACGGTTGCTCTCGATCGCGTTCGTGAGTGTCTTTTGGACGTGCTCTTGTCCCACGAGGTCGTCGAAGTTCTGGGGACGGTACTTCCTGGCAATGACTTGATACATGGAATCAGTTAACGCATGGAACGTATTGGCGGCAACTCAGCCTTCCAGTAATCACTGCCTGTGACGTTCTCAGTCCGTTTACTGGAGAATGCCAGACCCCGGGTAATCCGCGGCACACGAGCTAAATCGCTACCGTTGCTTCCTTCCGGACCTGGCGGGGTTTACAACCGCCCATTGCACGAAGCCCGGAGCCTGACAATTCACAATCCTATCATCCGCATTACTTGCGGGTTTGCAGAACCGCTTGCAGCTTTTCCCCGAAAAGAGTGTTCACAGCAGGTTTATTTTCCTCTCTGCCAGGCCGCTCCTCGCTGCCTTGTGGAAGGGGTTGGCCCGGCGCTGCCGGGGCAGCACTCGACTCCTTCGCTTCCTGCGATGGGAGATTTTCAATTTCCACTGTTTTGACTTTCGGTTCAGGTACCGGCGTCTCCGCCTTAGGCACCCCGTCTGTATCGTCCAGGAAACGATCCTTCTTCAACACGATCCGTTCGAGGGCCGTAATCCACCCGGTGAATTCACTCTCTATCCGATCCCGGCTAATCGCGACGCGCATCGCTTCCATTTTTGAATCGAGATTGTCAAGGTGATGCAGGAGCAATGCCTCTGGAAAAGCTGGAACCTTCGGTGAACCGAATTCCAGTTCACCGTGATGGCTAATAAGCATGTGTTCGACGAGGGTTCGCAGCTTAGG
>JBPCLH010000149.1:0-10333 GCA_051003475.1 Bryobacteraceae bacterium | reverse complement strand
GACCGGGTGTTCGAAGTGCCGGTGGGATACAGTCAACGTGTGCATGAGTTCCTTGATCGATGCGTGCTGCGTTGACAAAGATCACGCGAAGAGCGGTTCTGAAAACTGGTCTGGCCGCGGCAGCCGGCGGGAACATCGGGAGGGCCGTGAGCAAGATCGCCAGGCTGGAGATCGGAGGCGGCACAATCGACGCCTCAGTGGAAGGCGGCCCGTGTGATCTCTCGACTACAGACGTAGTGCAATGGGTAACGGAAGCAGCGCGCGCAGTCACCAGTTACTTCGGAAGATTTCCGGTCCAGCGCGCACGAGTAGAAATAAGGATTGTCGAAGGCAGACAAGGCGTGTTGCGGGGGACGAGTTTCGGCGAAGACGGCGTGTTAAGCAGGATGGCGGTCGGCCAACACTCGACTGTTTACGATCTTAAGGACGATTGGACGATGGCCCACGAGATGGTCCACTTTGGATTCCCGTCCGTGAGGCGCCGCCATCACTGGATCGAAGAAGGAAGCGCAACCTATATAGAACCCATTGCTCGTGCGCAAATCAAGCAGCTCACGGCAAAGCAGGTTTGGGGCGACATGGTTCGCGATATGCCGCAGGGCTTGCCGCACCCAGGAGATCAGGGCCTGGATAACACACATACCTGGGCATCGACTTATTGGGGTGGAGCGATTTTCTGTGTTGTTGCGGATGTACGTATCCGAAAACGCACCGGAAACAAGAAGGGCCTGCAGGACGCATTTCGCGCCATCAATCGTGCCGGAGGAAGTATTAAGGTGGAATGGCCTCTCGATCGTGTGCTCGCAATAGGCGATCGGGCCACCGATGGGAATACGCTGGCCGAGCTCTACCAGCAGATGGGCCTGGAATATCTGTCCATCGATTTAGCCGCCCTGTGGACACAGCTCGGGGTCATCTGGGACGGAGATCGCGTGATGTTCGATGGCCATGCACCGCTTGCCGCTGTCCGCGAGGCGATTCTCGTGTAATCTGGCGAGTCGGTCCATTAACTCGATCTCAATACGCAGCGGGTCGTGTCCTGTTTAGTAGAGTTTTCCGGTATCAGACCATCTCCAGTTAAACTGGAGTTACAGCCCCAAATTATGCTCGATGGACTGCTCGCCAAAGTTTTTGGCACGAAACATGACCGGGAGATCAAGGCGATACGTCCCATCGTCGCGGCCATCAACGATCTTGAACCCGAACTAAAAACGCTTTCGGACGCCGATCTTTCCGCCAAAACTCAGGAATTTAAGCAACGGCTCGCAAACGGCGCTTCGCTCGACGACATTCTTGTCGAAGCATTTGCCGTTTGCCGGGAGGCCGGCCGCCGCGTCTTGAATATGCGTCACTTCGATGTGCAACTCATCGGAGGCGTCGTGCTTCATCGCGGGCGAATCGCCGAAATGAAAACCGGCGAAGGCAAGACGCTGGTCGCAACACTACCCAGCTATCTCAACGCGCTCGGCGGCCAGGGTGTTCACATCGTCACCGTCAATGATTACCTGGCCCGTCGCGACTCGGAATGGATGGGACGCATTCACCGCGCTCTCGGTCTCACGGTCGGAACCATCGTTCATGATCTCGATGATAGCGAACGCCGCGCGGCCTACGGTTCGGATATAACCTACGGCACCAACAACGAGTTTGGCTTCGATTATTTGCGCGACAACATGAAGTTTCGGCTCGAGGACTGCGTGCAGCGCAGCTACAATTTCGCCATTGTTGACGAGGTCGATTCAATATTGATCGACGAAGCGCGAACGCCCTTGATCATCGCTGGTCCAAGCGAAGAATCAACCGACAAGTACTACCGCGTGAACCGCATCATTCCTTTTCTAGAGCGCGGCGAGGTGATCGAAGGCAAAGAGCCGGGACAGCAATTTACAACCGGTGATTTCACCGTAGATGAGAAGCACCGTACGGTCGCGTTAACCGAACAAGGCGTTCTTAAGGTCGAGAAGCTGCTGAACATAGGCAATCTCTACGATCCCGCCAATATCGAGATGAACCATCACGTGCAACAAGCATTGCGCGCGCACATCCTCTACCAGAGCGATCGTGACTACGTCGTGCAAGAGGGGCAAGTGATTATCGTTGACGAATTCACGGGGCGCCTTATGCCTGGCCGCCGTTGGAGCGATGGTCTTCATCAGGCTGTCGAGGCAAAGGAAAACGTCAAAATCGAGCGGGAAACGCAAACTTTAGCCAGCATCACGTTTCAGAACTTCTTCCGCATGTACAAAAAGCTCGCTGGCATGACCGGTACCGCTGATACCGAAGCCGCCGAGTTCGGCAAGATCTACAACCTCGATGTCACCGTTGTTCCCACGAACATGCCGATGATCCGCACTGAGCATGCGGATGTCGTCTATCGCACCGAGGAGGAGAAATTCCGCAACGCTGCAAAAGAGATCAAGACCCTCAATGAGAAGGGCCAGCCAGTGCTCGTTGGCACCATTTCAGTCGAAAAATCCGAAAGGCTTGCGGGCATCTTAAAGAGGATGGGCGTCCGGCACGAAGTGCTGAACGCAAAGAATCACGAGCGTGAAGCTCATATCGTCGCTCAGGCCGGCCGCAAAGGCGCAGTCACCGTTTCCACAAACATGGCCGGTCGAGGCACCGACATTCTTTTAGGCGGCAACGCGGATTTCCTTCTTGATGAACGCTTGAAGAAGCTGGGCAAATCGGCTGAAGTGCTGCCGCCCGGTGAGCTCGAGGCGATCAAGGCTCAGATTGAGCGTGAAATCCAGGTTGAACATCAGGAAGTCGTTGATCTTGGCGGTCTGCACATACTAGGAACGGAACGCCACGAATCCCGGCGCATCGACAACCAGTTGCGCGGTCGTGCCGGACGTCAGGGCGATCCGGGAAGTTCACGTTTCTACCTCTCGCTGCAGGACGACCTGCTCCGAATTTTCGGTGGCGAGCGCATGCAGAATCTCATGCTGCGCCTCGGCATGGAAGAGGACGTGCCGATCGAGTCGCGTCTCATCACCAAACGCATCGCCGCCGCGCAGAAGGCCGTCGAAGCCCAGCATTTTGCCTCTCGTAAGCACGTGCTGGAATACGACGACGTAATGAACAAGCAGCGGCAGGCCGTCTACGGCATGCGTCGGCAGTTGCTGGAAGGCGTCAATCAGAAAGAGCGGATTATGGATATTGTCCGCGGCGTCTTGGGCAGCTACGTGGACCAATACCTCCCTGAAGGAGCCCGCTACGATCAATTCGATTTGGTTGGCCTTCAAACCGCTGTTCTCAACCAATTCGGGCTAAAGCTCGATCTGGAACAGTTTTCACAATTGGAACGAGGGGAAATTGAAGAGCAGATCGTCGCTCTGCTAATTGCGCGCTACGACGAAAAGGAACGCATGATTGGCGCCGACAATCTCCGCCAGGCCGAGCGCATCATCATGCTCAACGTGGTCGACAACCAGTGGAAAGATCACCTGCTGTCGATGGACCACTTGAAGGAAGGCATCGGACTCCGTGGCTACGGCCAGAAGGATCCGCTCATCGAGTACAAGAAAGAATCCTTCACCATGTTCCAGGACATGATGGAGCGCATCGAAGACGAGACCATCCGCTATCTCTACTTCATGCGCATCGAGAGCGGCGACGTGCCTTTGCCATACCCTGAGTCTGAAGAGGAGATGGAAGAGGATCAGGATGAGGTCGAACCGCAGATGGTTTCCGCACAGATCGAAGCGCAACAACGTCAGGCGCAGCAATCGGTCCTCGACCTCACGCGCAACATCCATCGGAAGAAAGATCGCGAGCTAGCGGAAATCCAGTTCACCGGAGGCGATGGTTCAGGCCAGTCGAAAACGGTCAATAAAGGCGCCAAAGTAGGCCGAAATGAGCTCTGCCCTTGCGGGAGCGGAAAGAAGTACAAGAAATGTCACGGTGCCGCAGCTTAGCCCTCGCGCTTCTGTTATCTACTTCACTGATCGGGGCCGACGAAGCGCTTTGGCGTGAGTACGGCCTGGTCCATTCGGAAACCACTCATCGCGGCGCGCTAACCGTCCTGAAGTACCAGTTGAAGGACCAGACCGGAGCCCTTGCCGCCTGGGAATGGCTTCGTTCCGCAAAAGCGGGTACGTGCAATTTGGCTTCGTTTTGTACACAAGACGGGAACCAAACCGTCGTTTCAGACGATAACGACCTCGTTATCTTCAAAGGCGGCGTACCTACGCAATCCGATGTAGATGCGATATTTCAGAGCTTTCCAAACCGCAGAGACAGCTCACTCCCGGCCGTTTTAACCTTCCTCCCTCGCCAGGATCGAGTTCCCAATTCAGCAAGATACGTGCTTGGCCCAGCCTCTTTGCGGGCCTTTGCGCCCGAACTCGCCTCCGCGAATGCTGGCTTCGATCAAGGCGCCGAGGCGCAAATCGCATCCTATAGACTGGGCAACACTTCTCTGCCAGTTCGTTTCGCAATTTTCTACTATCCAACGCCCGAAATGGCACGCCTGCACCTGTCGGCGTTCCAATTTCTCCCGGGGACACGAGTCAAACGTTCGGGGGTCCTCCTTGCGATCGTTTTCGGGCCCGGTGCCGAGGCCCAGGCCGACGCAATGCTCAACCGTGTCCAATACGAAGCCAAGATCACCTGGAACGATGTCCCCCCGCCCGGCCCGATTAAGCCCCTTTTCCAGCTGTTGCTCAACATTTTGTATCTGAGCGCTCTTCTCTCGGCCATCTGCCTTTTGGCCGGACTCATGTACGGGGGAATGCGGATCTATCGCCGCCGCTACGGAACGCTCGAAGCCGACGAGTCGATGATTACGCTGAACCTGCGCGGCGGCTGAGATTATCAACATGTCTCGCAAATCGTCTGCAAATGGGTGCTTATAAAGGGCCTTTCAGACGACCAAAAATGCCCTTGACTTAACCCCCCACTGGCCCTACACTCCAATCACAAACAGGATTTTGTCGGTTGCGATACCGTCGAACCTGTTCTCCCATCAACGTAACCCCTCGCAATGCTAGGGGCCTGGAAACAGGAAGAAATATGCTCATTCGTCAAGGATGAGCATTTTCTTTTGTTTAGAGCAGAACGTCAACTTAGGTTTGCTCGATGGCAGTAGTACCCTGTAGGTTACCCCTATAGGTCACTCGTGCTTTACTCGAAAAAACAGACTGTCAGACTACTCGGCCTGTCCGCTCTGAGTGCGTTTTTGCCTTCTTTTCTTTTTGCTCAGGCCCAGCCAGCAGCGTCTGAATTGCCCTTGATGCCTTGGCCGGCTAACGTGACAGAACAGCCGGGGCGGGTGGCCGTTGATATGACCTTTACCGCCTCCCTTTCTGGTGCGGCAGCCACGGACGTGCGTGTCAAAGATGCCGTTCAACGGACCTTCGAAAGGCTGGCGCGCCAAACGGGCATTCCGATCCGGCCGCATCTAGTACCGGCGGACGCCGGGGCCACCCTGACGGTCGTTGTCGAGCGGCGCGATCATCGTCCGCCCCAGCGGCTCGGCGATGATGAGCGCTACTCGCTGGAGGCGTCGAATGGCAGAGTAAGAATCTCGGCCGATACCCCGTTGGGCGCCTTGCGCGGAATCGAGACATTTCTGCAATTGGTTCAGCAGAATACAACTGGCAGCGGAGCGACCCCCGCCGAGGCTGGCTTTTCTGTTCCGGATGTTGCTATCCACGACGAACCCCGCTTTGCATGGCGCGGCTTTTCGCTCGACGTGTCGCGGCATTTTATTCCACTCGATGAGGTCAAGCGCACCATGGACGGAATGGCGGCGGTAAAGCTTAACGTCTTGCATTGGCACTTGTCGGATGACCAGGGCTTTCGAATCGAAAGTAAGCGATACCCTCGTTTGCAGCGATACGGCTCGGACGGTTTGTATTACACACAGGCAGAGATCCGCGACGCGATCGCATACGCGCGCTTGCGGGGTTTGCGCATTGTGCCGGAGTTTGACATGCCGGGGCACGCGACAAGCTGGCTGCCCGGTTATCCGACGCTGGGTGCTGGACAGGGTCCGTTCCAGATCGCGCATGAGCCCGGCGTCCTGACTGCGTTAATCGATCCCACAAAAGAATCCACTTACCGCTTTCTGGACGGCTTCGTGGGCGAGATGTCGAAGCTGTTTCCAGATGAATACTTTCATATTGGCGGTGATGAGGTAGATCCGAAAGAGTGGAACAATAGCCCCCGCATCCAGGTCTTCATGAAGAAGCATGCGCTTGCCAATGCCGCCGCTTTGCAGGCCTATTTCAACAAGCGCCTATTGAAAATCGTGAGCAAACACCGCAAGCATATGGAGGGTTGGGATGAAATCTTGAATCCCGATCTCCCGAAGAGTATTGTGATTCAATCCTGGCGCGGGCAGAAATCTTTGGCGCAGGCAGCGCAGGAAGGTTATCAGGGAATCCTTTCGGCCGGCTACTATCTCGACCTCATGCAACCTGCCTCTCAACATTACACTGTGGACCCGATGAAGGGCGAGACAGCGGATCTCACGCCTGAGCAGAGTAAGCGAATTCTCGGTGGAGAAGCCGCAATGTGGGAGGAGCTTGCTACGAGCGAAAACCTGGACGCAAAGCTGTGGCCGCGTTTGGCCGCGATTGCCGAAAGATTATGGTCGCCGGAATCGATCACGGATGTCACGTCTATGTACCGGCGGATGGCGATTACGAATCATTGGCTCGAGTGGCTCGGTCTGACCCAGTGCTCAAACCTGGAATTGATGCGGCAGCGCCTCGCCGGGACAGATCCGGTGAAGCCGCTCGATGAGTTCGCTTCCGTGCTCGAGCCGGTGAAAGGATACTCGCGCCATGCGGAAAAGTACACCAGTTTCACTCCGCTGAATCGCCTCGTAGATTCGATTTCACCCGAGAGCAATACAGCTCGCGAATTCCGCAACGCTGCCGATCGTTATTTGGCTGGCCCCAGGCAGGAAGCCGATGCTGAGATCCTAAGGAAAGAACTCGCGACGTGGTCCGATACCGCTAAAGCTGTCCGTCGCACTCTAGCGAGCAACTCTCTTCTTTTGGAAGACATCCCAGTCGCGGATTCGCTCGTGAGATTATGCCAGTCGGGGCAGGAAGCGCTTTCGTCCCTGAATTCTCGGCATCCCGCCAACTCAGACTGGAAGCAAAGAAACTTGGCGGCGATCGGCGATGCGGCTAAGCCCCAGGCGGACATGCTGATTCAGATTGCTCCGGCGATTCAGAAATTAGTTGATGCGGTCCAAACGACGCAATAAAGTAGCCATCCCATCAAATGGGCAACAGGCTTAGGGCGGCCTCAATCTCTGAACGTGTGTGCAAATCTCCCTTCCGTGTGCTCGCTTCGATGCCTTTCTCATACAGGGCTCGCGCTTGCTCGAGTTCGCCTAATTTCTCGAGCGATTGGCCGGCATGGTAGTAGGCAGCCGCATAACTCTCGTCATGCTGCAGGAGAGTGTGAAATTCAATCACGGCTTGCGGCCAATCGCCGCTGTTCGCGTACTCCATTGCGAGGCCGTAGCGTGCGAACGTATTTGCCGGATCTCGGCTGACCATCTGCTGGAGCATCTCTAAGCGGTTCGTTGCCATCGTTCACATTGTGGCATCGGCGCACTGCGGCACAATCGGCTAACTCACAGCGCCGATCTGGGTTGCTCAAGAGCTAGCATCGGGCAACTCGACGACTGACCGTCGTTGCCAGTGATAGTCTAGCGTGAATGCGTAAACGGTTAGAGCCGGCTGGCTCATTACGATTGCTTGTCTGGATTAATCAATGTCACTGGTAAACGAGAGCTTCATGTCAATACGCCGGATCGGCTTACTCGGATTTCTATCTGTTTTGCTTGGCGCAATCGGGTTGGCGACAACAACATCTCCGCTCTTGAGCCGCGGTTACGCCGTGATTCCGGCGCCGCAGAAGGTGAGTTTGGGGACGAAGGACTTTGAGTTCACACGAGCTTGGCGGCTTGAATTAGGACCGGGAATCAAGCCCGACGATGCCGCTGTCCAAAATCTGAAGGAACAATTGCAGGAGCGATTCCAATTCGCACTGGGTGAATCCGGGGGGAGCGCAGCTGGAATTATCCACCTCGCCGTCGCCCCAAACGCAGTGAGTATCGGACCTGCTACCGACGCGAACAAATCGGGTTTGGCAGAACAGGCGTACCGGATGGAGTTGGGTTCCGATCGCGTGACTATCACCGGCAACACGATGACCGGCGTGTTCTACGGAGTGCAAACGCTGGTGCAGCTAGTGAAGCCGGAGAACGGCAAACTGTGGCTGCCCGAAGGTCAGATCGAGGACTGGCCAGACCTGGAGCTGCGTGTCATCTATTGGGACGACGCGCATCATCTGGAACGTCCCGATGTGCTGAAAGCGGCACTGCGCCAAGCATCGTTTTACAAAATCAACGGATTCTCGATCAAGCTGGAAGGCCATTTTCAATACCAGCATGCGCAGCCTATTGTCGAGCCCTATGCCTTGACGCCGGCTGAGCTGCAGGACCTGACAGACTACGGGCTGAAGTATCACGTACAGTTGATACCCTACCTGGATGGACCGTCGCATGATGCGTTTATCCTGAAGCATCCCGAGTACGCGAAGCTACGGGAGTATCCCGACAACAACTACGAGTTCTGCGCGACGAACCCGGAAACGTATCAGTTATTCGAAGGGATGTTTGAGGATCTGCTGGCGTCCAACAAGGGCGGGAAGTACTTTGTGCTTTCAACAGACGAGCCGTATTACATCGGGCTGGCGAACAACGGCCAGTGCCATGAGGCTGACAGGGCCAAGCAGTTGGGCAGTGTCGGTAAGCTATTCGCGGAGTTCGTGACCAAGACGGCTGGTTACTTGCACGATCACGGGCGGACAGTGATTTTTTGGGGTGAATATCCGCTCAAGCCCGAGGACATCCGTGCGCTCCCGAATTATCTGGTCAACGGCGAGGTCTATGGACCGCAATTCGATCCCGAGTTTAAGTCGCACGGTATCCGCCAGCTTCTGTTCACTTCCACAGTGGGATGGAAGCAATATTTGTTCCCAAACTATTATTTGTTACCTGAGGCGGAACATTTGCCTGGACCTGCCGGCGGAAGCTATGAACCGGTGCACCAGGGCCCGGGTGTTGTGGAGGAGATGTTCGATTTCATCTCGTTCAATCCGGCCCGGCAGCAAGCCGCTCTATTGGGCAGTTTTGTCGCGGGCTGGGCGGATGTTGGCATCAACCCCGAGACTATGTGGCTCGGGTACGCTAGCGGGTCAGCCGCGGCATGGCATCCTGCCGCTCCTGATGCACAGGAATCAATGAACGCGTTTTACAAAGTATTTTACGGCCCGGGTGCAACGGAGATGGGACGGTTATATCAGCTCATGAGCGAACAGGCGCAGTTCTGGAAAGAAAGTTGGGAGGTCAAGCCCTCAGCCGCTCGAACCCCGCTGTGGGGGGATTGGAACATCATCTACCGAACGCCCCATCCTGCTGAGGACCAAGCATTGGTTGAGATGCCCACGCCACAGCTGCCTTTGCTCACGTTGCCCTACGATTGGGATCCACAGAATTCTTTGCGTCTCAAAATGGCAGGAGAATTCCTGGCTAAAAACGACGAACTGCTGGACCTGATCCACTCCAATCAGGCGCACGTTCAGTTTCAAAAGTATAATCTTCGAGTGTTTCTCTCGATCGCGCAATTAGCCCGTCAAAATATTCAGATGCTCCTGGATCTGCAACAAATCAGCGCTGAATTGAAATCGGCAGAAGCATCTGCTGGCCGGGTGGATGCCGCGCAAGCAGTCGCCGCGCTTGATCAGGCGCTTAACATCGCTGCCAGCATTCACAGCGCCCGGAACGAAGCGCTTGAGAACGCTACGCAAACTTGGTATGAGAATTGGTTCCCTCGGGTGTCCGAAGCGAACGGCAGACGCTTTTTAGATAAAGTCGACGATGTGAAAGATCATCTGCCCGTCCGCACAGTAGATATGAGTTACCTAATTTACCGAGAGATTTTATATCCGCTGGGCGATTGGGCCAGCCGAATCGTCATCGTTCGAAACGAATATGCTGCAGCTCACCATCTGTCGCCAAGGACTTTCTCCATGGATTGGAAGAGTACTACAGTAGCTCAGGCAGCTCAGTAATTCGGTGGACGAAATGTTTAGAAATTTCAAACTGAAGCTTGGAATTACGATTCTGTGTTTCCAAATTCTCACCGTATCCGGCTATGCAGCCACCTCATCACCGTTGTTTGCACGCGGTTACGCCGTGATTCCGGCGCCGCAGAAGGTGAGTTTGGGGACGAAGGACTTTGAGTTCACACGAGCTTGGCGGCTTGAATTAGGACCGGGAATCAAGCCCGACGATGCCGCT
>JBPCLH010000148.1:0-34760 GCA_051003475.1 Bryobacteraceae bacterium | reverse complement strand
GGCACCTTCGAGGCGCTGGAATTTCTGGCGCTCGGCATCCAAGGGAAACTGGCGCTTTGGCGGGCTCTCGCTGTGGTCGGCCCAGGGGACACCCGATTGGATGATATGGATTTCGATCACCTCGCCGCACGCGCCGAAACGCAGCACGCCCAGGTGGAAGAGCGCCGTCTGGAAGCGGCGCGCGTGGTTTTGCGATCTGTCCAGGGGTAATCTCTGCCGCATCATCAACTCCTGGAACGTGCGCCTTCTTGGCTTCCACAGAACTTAATTTCAGAGCTTTGGAAATGCCGTGTTCAGTCCAAGGTCCTTGCGTGTGTTTCACACGACGGAGAAGATCGTTGGTTCTTGTTCTGTGTAGAGTGATGAGCTCGGCAATATCGTCAGATGGTACGGAACGAATACCGACATTGAGAACTTCAAGCGGACGGAAGAGAAATTGCGGCAGGTTGAACAACGGCGAGCGGACCAGGCGTCGCTGTTCGTCGCGGAACGGGGGACCAAGATTCTTCTCTGTGACGCTGTAACAGATTCGCATCACATTTCTTTCCGTCGGCCAACGGTCTCAGTAGCGCTCTTGCCTAAATAGCCGGTTGAGGATCTAGCGCCAAACGGAAATTGTTCGTCGTTGCGCTCGATAGATATGGACGCCGAAAACAAGGTTGAAGTCCATGAAGATTAAATACACGGCCATTCTCGTGATGGCACGTGCCCTGAGCGCCGAGGACACGAGTGTTGGGTGGTCCGTCACTCGTAGGAGAGCGCTTCAATCGCGTCTTGACGCGCAGCTTTGAGGCCTGGGTAAGCGGCACCGAGCAATGCGCCCCCCAGCGCGATCGCAGCGGAAATCGGCCACCAATCCGGCGCATTCACCACGTGCAATGAGGCGGGCATGAGGCCCGTGATTGCCGCCTTAGTGCCAAATGAGAAAGCAATGCCGATGATGCAACCAGCCAGGGCCAGCACGATCGCCTCGCGCACTAGAATGTCCAAAATGGTAAGCGGCTTCGCCCCAAGCGCCTTCAAAATACCAATCTCACGTGTCCGTTCTACTACGGCCATATACATCGAGAGGAATACTACTAGAAATCCAACTATCACCGCGATAACTGTAATGACGTAGATAAAGATCCTTAACTGAGGAATACTGTTCACGCTGAACTGTGAGACCAAGGCTTCGGTCGAGATCGCCTGCAGATTGCCCCGCAATAACCGATTGAAGTGCGCAACTTGCTGATCGGTCAGCGCCGGGTCGTCCAGCTTGACCAAGATCTGTGAGACACGTGGCGGATTGGCGTTTCCCGTCAAACGTTGCAGCGTTGAGAGCTGCACGATTAGCCGGCCAAGCATCCCCGCTTGCACGATGCCGCATACTCGCCAATCGTGTTTCAACAGCTTGATGGTCTGACCAACGTGCAGCTTGTTTTGCCGCGCGTAGTATTCGTCGACGATCAGATCTTCGGGGCCTTGCGGTGGTGCTCCCTGTAAAAACTGTAAGCCGCCACTCATCTTCTCGAACTGCGGGATATCTACCCCATTGATAGGCGTGATTAGTTCGACCGGGATCATGAGAACAGCGAGCGCCGCCTTGACGTGCGGCTGTTTTTGGAGAAACTCGACAAACTCCTGAGGCAGCTGACCTGTCGAGAACGAAAAGATACCTTGCGTATCTGGCTCCAGAAAAATATCTGCTCCGGTTCCTTTCGCGTTCGAGGCTGCGTCTTGCAGCATGCCCCGGCTGAGGCCGATGAGTGTGAGAATCGACATTACTTGAACGCCCACTACCAATGCGCTCAGTAAAGTCCGAACCCAGCGGTACTTCAGATTCTCCAGAACGAGCTTGTTGATCATTCGGAAACGCAACTGATTATGACCTGCCTCGATTCGTTTAACCAGTCATGATCGAGGATTTCAGTACCTCGGGCGAACTCGCTGGGCGTGCTGTAACCCATCGGATATCACATCGCATCTGTCCTTGGATCGTGATCAAAGGAATGGAATACCAATCAGCAGTTTAATCACGAGAAGCAAAGGTAAACCGCGCGGGGAACCACCCGTATGGGTACCCGCAGTTCGTTCAAACTCCTTCTGAGCCATGCAGCTTCACGAGCTTGTTGTAGAGGCCACGAATCAAAAACGTCGGAGCCCATTGGCCAACAAACAGTGTCTCGTGATCTTTTCCGCAGATTTTCAGTCATAGCAATCGCCGTCCGCGTGGGCAATCAGTAGATATTTATCGCTTTCTCACGTTGTGCTCGGAAAACAGGGTTATCGTAGAGTGGCTTCTCGGGGTTAAGCAGTTGTCTGCAAGCAGTGTCGCTCCGCCTCCGCGACACCGCTTCGGTTACCAGTAGCCTAGAAAAGAGCGATTATCCGTTACCTGCGTCCCTGGACCGAAGTGTTACCCATGTTCCGGGCCGTACGGTTTCACCGCCTTCCCGTACGAAGCAAAGTGGTTATGGATGAATATCGGCTAGCTGGCGAAACCGCCGCACATGGATTTCCTTCTCACGTTTGCGGGTCTGCGCAATGTCGTATGAGGCTTGCATCCGCATGAGCGTGTCCATCTTAATACCGAAAGCTTTTTCAATGCGGAGTGCCATATCCCCGGACAGGTCGGCCTTGCCATTCAGCAGGCTGGACAATGCGGGCCGGGACACTTGAAGTGCCGCCGCTGCCGCCGTTACCGACAGGCCAGAGGGGGCGATAATCTCCGTCCGGATGAAATCTCCGGGATGGGGCGGGTTCTTCATGGGCATGGCGTTTTGCTCCTTCCTAGTGGTAATCTTCCAAATTCAGGTCGCAGATTTCTCGCTCTGTGGTATCAATACGGAACGTCAAACGCCGGTTGCGGGTAACGCTCAAACTCCATGTACCTTTGCGGCCGCCGGTCAGCGTATGCGCCTTCCATGCCGCAAGTGTCCGCAATTCCTCCGCGTCCTCCATGTCGTCGAGGTAGGCAAACATCTTTCGCAGTTTGTCCACTGTGTCGGGTGGAACGCCTTTCGTGCTGTCGTCTGCGTACAGCCTCTTCAAACCCTTGTGGGCGAAATTCCGTATTTTCATGCGGAGACTGTAACCTGTAGCTTAACACTTGTCAGATGGGAATTGCAGGCGTAATTCCGAAGGACCCATTCTTGAGAGACGCCGGGGTCGAAAATTGGTGTATGAGGGACTTCCTTGCTGCCGCAGGGCATCTGCGGAGCTTAGGCGGAGCACATCGCCTTGCTGGACACTGGCACAGTTCTGAAATCCTGCCCGTGTGAGCGCAAGCCGGATGATCCGGCTCATTGCTCCTGAGATTCTTCTTCCGGGGAGATGGCGGCTGCTTGCGCATCACTCTTGTGGAGATCGAGAGCAGCATTCAGCTCTGCTTGCTTCAGCAATAATTCTTTCAGCCGCGTTTCGTGCTCGAACGGCTTTTCGATCTCGCGCCGGTAGGCGGCTAAGTCGGTTTCGAGCTGCCGGAGCTTTTCTTCTTCGCGTTCGGCCATTCGTTCTAGCGAGCGCAAGGCGTATTCAATGCTTTGGATTGTGCCGACCGGGTTGGCCGCATTCAGCGTCGCAGTATACGTACCGCTGCCACAAACGAATAGTGAGGGGACGGGATCGGGCTCGAGAAAGGACGGCCGCTTGCCTTGGCTGAAGATCCGGAAACCACGGAACCGAGCACGCAATTCGCGGGCTTCATCGTCCTTCCAAGCAAGAACCAGATAAGTAAGGGCCTTGGCCGCTTCTTCGCGTGCACCTTTCCCAGAGTATTCACGATTGCCGATGATCATCGAGAAGCTGTCGGTGTCTTGGGCATTCCGCAACGCAACGTCGGCATGCATCTGACTGATTATCTGGCAGGAACGCTCGATATTGTAGGGGAGTTCAGCCATTTGGCGGCCGACACGGTAAAGCTGGTTTTGATGAGTGGCACGCAGTGCGTCGAGCTTGCGGATTTCGGTGTCGACGCGCACTTTCTCCATAACCAGCGGATTCCCGGATGCAATGGCTTTGATTTCGGCGAAGGTGAGCGCGGCGTTTTCGAGATCCTCGACCCGACGCGTGGAAACCTGGCCGCACATGACCTGGGCGATAAACCGGGCTTTGACTTCAAGGAGCTGCCACATATAGGCGTCGAAGGACCCGGTGGTGACGTAACGGAACACGCGTACCTGGGCATAACGATTGCCTTGCCGTAAAAGGCGACCTTCGCGTTGTTCAATATCACGAGGTCTCCAGGGAGCATCGAGGTGAGTCAGAGCGGCGAGACGTCGCTGGACATTCGTGCCGGCTCCCATTTTTCCGTGCTGCCCATAATGACCCGAATTCTGCTGGCGTTCACGGCATTGAAAAGCAGCTTTTTTTTGGCATCTGTGTCGGCATCATGGATAAAAGCGATCTCTTGCTCGGGAATACCGAGCTGAACGAGCTGGTGGCGCACTTCCTCGTACACGTTCCAGCGCGTTCGATCTGGTGTGGACAAATCGCAGAAGATCAGCTGCGTCCCGCGCTCTGCGGCCGTTTCTTGCCAAACCGTGAAGACGCGCTGGATAGCCTGTTTGAGTTTGGTATCGTGTTCGGGATCTTCGGATAACCCGACAAGCCGGAGATCGAGAGCCGCCTTTCGGCCGTCGCCCGTAATCTTGAGCATGTTGTCAACGCTCGGGTCGATTTTCTTTTTCTTCAGGTCTTCGGCTCGTTTTACCAGGGTCTCGATGTAGCTCTTGAGTTTGTTGCTGGCCGGCGCCGCTTCGATGATGGGGTGGCCGGTTTCGAGTTCGGGCCGAGGCAATTGCAGCATATCCGCGGTCTGGATATCAGCAACGGTGCGGAACATGGAGAGCAGCTCCGGCATATTGATGAACCGGGCAAAACGGGTGTTCATTCGATAGCCGCTGCCATCCGGAGCGAGTTCGAGCGCCGTCACCGCTTCCGCGAAATTCGCGGCCCAGGCATCAAAGTGACTAGTGCCAGTGCTTTCGAGTAAGGATGGCGCCAGATACCGGAGGACGGTATACATTTCGGCCAGCGTGTTGCCGATCGGAGTTCCGGTCGCGAAGACCACGCCCCGCGTTAGCGGATTCTGCTGGATGTAGCGAATCTTGAGGAACATATCGAAGGCGCGGAACGAATCGGAATTTGGCAGGCCTGCAATGCGCTGCATCTTGGAAATGTAGGCCAGGTTTTTGTAGGCATCCGCTTCGTCCACCATGAGTTGGGAAATACCGAGGTCCTCGAAGGTGACGGTGTTGTCCTTGTTTTCCCGATTCGCGCGCTTTTCAAAACGGACTTTCAACCGTTTTTTAGCGGCCTCGAGTTGTTTCACGATTCTACGGTTGCCGTCGTCGCCCGTTTTTGCGCGCAGCAGCTCTTCGTCGATCTCGCGGATTTCCTCTTCGAGAAACCGTTTAAACAATTCATCCGAGAGGGGGAGAAACTCGAAGCCGCGGAAGGAAACGATGACGGCATCGTAGTTCCCGGTGGCGATGCGGGCCATGGCGCGTTGGCGGTTGCCGTTCGTGAACTGGTCTTTGCCGACAACAAAGAGATTTGCTTGCGGATAAAGTTTGAGGAACTCTGTAGCCCATTGCTCGACCAGATGATTCGGAACGACAAGCATGGTTTTGCTAACCAGGCCAAGGCGCTTGAGTTCCATGGCCGCCGCTGCCAGGGTGAAGGTTTTCCCCGCGCCGACGACATGCCCGATTAAGGCGTTGTTGCATTGCAGAATTCTCCAGACGGCATTCTTCTGGTGTTGGCGCCAGGTCGCCGCCCCGGAGATGCGAGCGAGACATTCCGGGAAAGGTCAGGTGCGAGCCGTCATAGGTGCGTAGACGTAGGCAGTTGAAGCGCTCGTTGTAGTCGTGCGCGAGCCGCTGTGCGCGTGCAACGTCTTGCCAGATCCACTTTTGGAAGTTCTCTTTCAGTTCTTGCTGCCGTTCGCGCGCCGCTAACGTTTCGTTCTGGTTCACGACCAGCCGGGTTTCGCCGTTTGGACCGGTTACTTCGTCGTAGGCCGTCGGTGTGCGGTTGTTGAGAGTCTGCTCGATCAGGGTACTGGCCGTAAACCGGCCCGTGCCGTACGTGGTTGTATTGGCGGCGGCGTATTTTGGCGCGTATCCCAGCTCGACTGTCCAGCTCGCAATGGATTCGGCGTGGGACACGTTCACATCCTTTTCTTCGGCGGACAGCAATTCGCACAGAAACGAACGGATATCGAAAACGGGAATCCAGGGCGATCCAAGGCGTGCGTCGATATCGCCGGGTTCGAGATCTTGCGGTTGTACGGCGCGGAGCGCCTCGACGTTCGGTGTGAAATCGGGTGAGACAGCAGCGGCCGCTTCAGCTGCTTGGAGCTTTTGGCGCACGTTGCCCGATAAATATGCATCGGCGGTTTCCCAGGTATTCCCTTCGGGATTGCGAAAAACCAAACCGGTTAGTTCGCTTTGGAGAGCAAGAACGCTCTTTCCAGTCAGGAGGGCCATGCGGGGCCAATTCACCCGGCCGGTTTCATTGAGACTCACGACCAGGGCTTCCGCCGCGGTATCGACGTGTTCAACAGACTTGTATCCTTCGATGGTGCGTTCGTGAAAGACTTTGGTCTTTGTGGCGCGGTTGGTTTCAGGGTCGTAATCTTCGAGCGAGAGCAGGAGCGGATGATCCGGATCGCCGGCATAGGCGCGGAAGTTCCCTTTGGACGAAATGGGACCAAAGCGGAGAACGAAGCGGTCGTATTCGGCGTTGAGGTGGCGGCGGGCCCGGACGATGTTCTCTTCGGAAGCGTTCTCGAGCTGCGTCCGAAGTACCTCCAGCACTGCATCGCGAACTCCCATCAGCGCGCGAATTCTGGTTTCGGCCGCTCTCCTGAGAGTGACCGGTTCGAGTGCCTCGCCGTTGCGGATGACTAGCTGGTTGTTCGCCGGGCCGTAAGCACCGTCCTTGATGGATTTGAGTTCGCAGGGCGGCAAAGAGAGGCATACCGGCGAGCTGGTTTGTGACGATGCGTGGGTGTAAATACTAGGAGGGAGCTGTGCGACAAGGTCCGCGAATCGCTTTGGGCAGAAACTACCGGAAAGGGAGAACTCGGCCGCCTGATACTGCGTTCCCTGGAGTGCCGGCGTACCAAGCATCCTGTACGGATGGTTCACGAAGTACTCATTGATAGTCGCTGGGCCATCTTCGGTTTCGATGGTCTTGACATCGAGCCAAGTCTCGGATTGGGCAGCTATTGAGGACGTGCGGCGCTGCAGAAAGAGAACGTCGGTTGTGACGTCGGTGCCGGCGTTCGCTTTGAATGTTGTGTTGGGGAGCCGGATCGCGGCGATCAGATTCGCTTTGGAAGAGATGTACTGCCGGACAGAGGTGTTCTGTTTGTCGAGCGTTAGCGGCTGGTGATGAGGGCAACGAGACCGCCAGGCCGGACCAGATCGACCGACTTAAGGACGAAATAATCATGAATCGAGCGCGTGAGCGAGGCATGCTTGGCATACTGCGGGTCGTAGACCGGATAGTTTCCGAAAGGCACATTGCCCACTACGACATCAAAGAAAGACTTCGGAAGCGAAACTGTTTCGAAAGCCGCTTCGCGGATCGTGGAATTCGGGTAAAGAGACTGGGCGATGCGGGCGGAAATGGAATCGAGTTCGATCCCGACGCGGATCGCATTCGCTCGGAGCTGGTCCGGCATGAGACCGAAGAAGTGACCGATGCCAAGTGGGGGCTCGAGTATTTTGGCGGGAGAAGCCGCGCCGAATTGCAGAAGTGCATTCCAAATCGCTTCGATCACGGCGGAAGAGGTGTAGTGTGTGTTCGGTGTGGAAGCCCTTACCGCCTTATATTCCGCATCGGTCAGAAGGGTTTCAAGCTCGCTGGCCGTGCTGCGCCATTCTTCGGGAACACGAGGATGAAACACCTGCGTGAGCGCGCCCCAGCCGGTATATCGAACCAGGATGCCTTTCTCTTCTTCGTTGGCAAGCCTCCCGTCCTGTTCGACCTGTTTGAGGAGACGAATCGCTTCGAGGTTGGCAGCCGCTTTCTGAAACAGGCTGCCGGCGCCGAGGACGTGTTTTGAGGGAATGCGAAAGTCGCGTTCGAGATGGGTCGCTAAGTGGCCGGCTGGCTCGGCGACGAACTCCACTCGTTCATTGCAATTTCGAGCGCTGCCTGATAATCCATCTTCTGAACGATCGTGAGCTGATACAGAAGCTCGATCAGTTGTTCGGTCGCCTGGTTCAGGGCTGGCAACAATTGGCCCGATACTTCTAAATCCGCTACCATTTCGGGAGCTTCGTTCTTCCAGCGGCTCAGAATCAACCGGCTGGTTAGTGGCAGTGTGGGCTGCATGGAGGGAGCTGGTTGCTATTACGATAGCAGCAATGCTCTCCTCCAGATTGTTGAATAAATTCAACTGATCGTTTGAGTAACTTGTGTCTTTCGCGCGAAGCGGCATGAGATGTTTGGGACTATCCTTTCTGTCCTGCTGGACACGAAAGGTGGGGAGCGAAGGGAGTCAAGGCCGGAGCGAAGTGGAGTGCCTTTCAGCCTTGACCCAGGAGCTAGGATGGGAAGACCAGCAGACAGACAGCCATACTTTTCGCACCATGAAAGCTGAGTGAGTGGTCTTCCTGTCTTTGCGCTTTCGGTTCATTCCTCTTCTTGGAAGGGTCGAAATATGAGGAGTTTTGGTTGAGGAGAATGCCGGAAACGAGAAAGGAGGACACCGTGTTAGACGAATCGGTGGTAGTAACTCAATTGGGCGGCGGTGAGGATTTTCGTTGCACAGCCACTCGAGCGCCGCTTCCGGCGCCTTGAGTGGTCCATCGCTTCCGAGGTCGTCCTAATTCAATGATCGGGAGCGGACCTAGGGCGCCGAGCCGCAATCATCAGAAACATCGGGCGCTCACGTTCCTCGGCTAGCTCCGACTTGGCTGAAATCTGATCGTCTGTAGGTCCCATTCTTCGACATGGGAGATCGTGAACCCGAGGCCAATTAGCAGATTGAGCGTGGTTCCGAGGGTGCGGTGCTGCTTGATGACACCTTTAGCAAGCCAGTCCGTCGTGCGCGGACCTTCCACAAGGTAGCTATCGACGGGCCATGTCTTGCGGCCGTCTGCATCGACCAACCACCCGGGATTCACCGGCGCCATGTAGATTGCATGCTCAATTGAGAAGATCAGGTGACCGCCGGGGGCGAGGGCCCGGTGTACTGTTGCCAAGCGTCCGGGTAAGTTCTCGATGTAATGGAGGGCAAGCGAGCTGTAGGCGAGTGCGAACGATCCTTCCGGCAGTTCGAGCCGCTCCATATCGGCTCTGGCATAGGTGATCGCGGCATCCGAGGTGGAGGCCGGAGGCCCAGACCTGCGAAGCGAAGGCGTCTCAGCGAGGGAATCTTTCCCGTGCCCTGTCCCTTCTTAAGACGTGACCTTCCGGATGTATCGGTGGTTAGGACCGCGGACTAAGAAGAATGCGGGCGCTGTCTACCTCGTTCATGCGCTGGTGAAATCTGGACTCTTCAAGGGCCAAAGTCCGGAATTTTTCGAGGCGTCCATGCAACTCGGGACCGCCGCCGACGCTGCGCAGCGCGACGTGTGATCGCAACCCCGCCCGCGAGGTTCCCTACGCCAGCTGAAACACTCTTATGCGCGTTCCCTCACATACTCGAGGAGGCGATAGGAAAGGATTATGCTTTCGCAGTGATACTAGACGAGGTCATCGTGGGGGGGAGAATCTTGCTGGGGGAACCGTGAGACGTGCGCTCTACATTCGGCATCTCCAGGCATGTTTCCGGAGTCGCATTGATTGTCTTGCGCATACGACTCAACCCGGAGCGCATCCAGCTTTTTACGGTTCCAAGTGGCTCATGAAGCCGTGCCGCGATTTCCGATTGTGAGTATCCTTCGAAATATGCAAGTTCTAGAGCTCGTTGCTGGTTTGACGG
Organism: Bryobacteraceae bacterium; assembly: GCA_051003475.1. Classification (GTDB taxonomy): domain Bacteria; phylum Acidobacteriota; class Terriglobia; order Bryobacterales; family Bryobacteraceae; genus Bog-105. Next base: position 24,835 of record JBPCLH010000148.1, on the reverse strand, counting down.
TAGATTCGAAAAGGCCGCCGCCACTACCACGCTCTCAATCACAGAATTTCGAGTGCCCGAATTGCCTGCACAGCATAAGAAATCAAGATTCTCGATTGACCGAAGACGCACTATAAATCGTGCTTCGGCGGAACGCGCGTGATCAATAGCCATGTTTCGCGCAATCGAGAGCATCCAGACAGCGAGCGAGCCTTTGCTGGGAACAAATACATGAGCATGTGTCCACACGCGCATGAACACTTCTTGAAGAAGATCCTCTGCTAAAGACGGGTTCCGCGTTATGCGAACTAAAAGCGAGTAAATTACGCGACTATAACGGTCGTATGTGAATGCCAATGCGCGCTCATCCCTTTTGCAAAGCCTCTCTATCAATTCCGAGTCGCTGCGCTCGCGCGTACACGTATTCTCCCCCATTAGAAGCACTATTAAACTATTAAATAGAAGCAGTGTAGGCTTCAGTTCGTTCAGACTTAGTGGGTTACACGAGGTTCTAAACGTACCGAGTACCGGAGAATACGCTCCCCACCGTGCTGCCGTAAGAAACAAAATGGTCGAGCCACCGGCGCGAGTACCCTCTATATTTTTGGATGTTGGATGCTTGACGAGCCTAGTAAAAGTTGCTGTTTTGAACCTCACAATGATCCGCAACGTCAGTGCGAAACGTAATTAGTAGAGCATCGAGCATTACTCGGTTGAAGTACGCAGAGAGGTTATCATGAAGAGAGATACTGTTTTGCGCGCCGCAACGAGCCCACTCCTCTGGTTTCCGATGTCCGTGGGATTGCTGCTGGCTGGGTTTACCAGCATCAGTACAAGCCAATCTTCCCAGGTGCATAGTACTGGCTCCGACGGCCCTGCTAGCCAAGGTCCACCAATGGCGTCGCCGGAACAGGGCGATGCTGCCACTGGACAGCGTGTCTTCCGGTTTGGCGAAACTCCCCGCGCTCAGGAACGGAGCCGCGAGATCCTGACGGAACTGTCGGCCCGCGTGATGGATCGAGCAGATTATCCAAACTGGGAACTGAGTCGTCGTGCAGGCGGTTACCGCATTTCTGGCCACCCATGACCTGATAGGCGTCGATGTGGTTGTCAGCTCGATGGGCGCGCGCCTGGTGCTCGCGCGACGCGGCGTGGTCGGCGCTACCGTGTCCCTTGATCCCGGGGGCTTCTGGAGCGGGTGGGAGCGCGGCTTCTTCGCAGCCTCCATCGGCCTTTCCATTCGGCTCATCCGCTTTCTGCAACCGTCATGCCGTTGTTCACCGAAAACCCGGTGGGCCGCACGTTGCTCTTCGCGCAGTTCTCGGCGCATCCTGGGCGTCTCTCTCACGTCGTAACCCTCGAGGAGATGCGCAGCTACGCCGCCTCCGCCCTCCTTCGATGAGCTTCTGCACAACCTGGTTTACGGACCTGCTCAGCAGGGCGCCGCACCGGACTCTACGCACGGCCCGATCGTGATCGGATGGGGACGCAAAGATCGCGTGTGCTTCCCCGATCAAGCGCAGCGGGCCTTGCAGCTCTTTGCCAGTGCGCGGCTGCACTGGTTTGAAAACTGCGGTCACTTTCCTCAATGGGATGTTCCGGAAGAAGCGGCTCGGCTGATCCTCGCGAGTACGGGTGGAAACGATAGACTACCTTCGCGGCAGGAAGGCACGTTATATGCAATGGAAAGCCGATGAAAGGACCCAAGAATTGAGCGAGCATCTCTTACGCTTGTGCTATCGCTGTTCGCGGCAGTTTACACGGGCAACGCTTTATAGAATCAGAAGGCGCAGACGGAGATCTATCACAACGGACGCCCACGTCCCATCTCCAACACGCCTGGATTATCTAGCATGACTGCCATAACGCTGCCAACGCTCAGTTCGGCCCAGCCAAACCCGCTATAAGCTTAGGAAAATCAGAATTGTCGAAGGTTAAAGCTGGACGAAGTAGCGCGCTTAATTGATGCCGCCAGTAATCTGTTTCGACGAGCACTGCTCATGAAGGAACACTTCATGCGTGAGATCCTGGGCGGTCTCACTGGTTCCTACGCAATGAATCAGTTTCAGTCGTTGTGGAGCATCGCGTCAAGAATACTTTCCTCTCATCAGAATCAGAAATTGAGCGCCGAAAGCGAAGATGCCGTCGTGAAAACGGCTAAAGCAATCTCGAAGGCCATATTCAGACACGAGTTAACCGATTCGGAGAAAAGATGGGCAGGGCTCGCAGTACATTACTCTTTTGGAACCGCGCTCGGAGCGCTATACGGCGTCCTTGCCGATACATTTCCGGCTTCGCGCGCCAGTCATGGAACCGCGTATGGTAGTGCAGTATGGCTGGGTGCGGACGAGATTAGTGTACCTGCATTTGGTCTATCGGCACCCCCGACGGCAACTCCCGCTTCGTCACACCTCAGTGCCCTCGCATCACATGTTGTTTATGGTTTTGTAACCGATCTCGTGAGGCGAGTTACATTGTCACAAATGAAATAGACAGTGGGGATTATCAACTGCGGAGGGCGATGCGGCGCTTGCAACTCGTACGCTTTCCATTTTACGAACCGTCGAACCGGAACGACCTCGTCCTGCTTGAATGGATCGTGCAGCTGTTGGGTTACTGAGCCGTTCGTTGCGTCAATTCGTTTCAGGCTTTCAGCGCGGAAGTTACGAAGTAGACAGCTTGGTCACAAGATTCAAAATGAGTTGCCACTTTGACGCTGGGCTCGAAGTGCCCTTCCATCGCCTGCTGAGATTCGAGGCAGCGGGCTGATGGCCCTAGTTCTCAACAGCGCCGGTTACGCGCTGCGTGTCCCGTATCGCCGCTGCCGCGCAGTCGACTTGCTGTCCCAAGAAAATACTCCGAAGCAGAACGCTATCGCTCGCCGATGCGGGCCACACTGCTTAGAGCTTCTCGAATTTCAGTGCGGTGCCATTCATGCAGTATCGTAATCCGGTGGGCTGCGGACCATCATCGAACACATGGCCGAGGTGTGCGTCGCACCGCCGACACTTGACCTCTGTGCGGCGACTGCCAAAGCTGTTGTCAGTCGCGGTCTCTACGTTCTCTTGGGCAATCGGTTCCCAAAAGCTGGGCCAGCCAGTACCAGACTCGAATTTGGTTACCGAACTGAAGAGTGCGTTGTCACAACACACGCAACGATACAGACCCTTTTCGTGGTTGTTCCAGTAACGGCCACTAAAGGGAATTTCAGTGCCTGCCTTGCGTGCCACATCAAATTCCTGGGGGCCCAGCCGCTTCTTCCAATCCGCCTCGCTCAGAACAACTTTTTCCACTCTGACCACACCTTCCTTCTTGCCCAAGTTATTGAAACGTACGATGGTGATCTGCCGGTGCTCTTGAATACTCGCTGCCGAGGACCGGAAGCAGCCGATCGTAACGGCCGCTCCGCAAGCATCGAGGAAATTTCTACGAGATGCGTTCACTTGAATCTCCAGTGAAGCCGTCGTTTGGCTTCTCACCTATGAGTTCGTGACTTGCGCCTGGAAAGTCACGGTCGTGGCAGTTTTTCCATCCGATCAACACACTGTTCACTCTGCTGATGGCGATCGCCAAGAGACGAGCGCGATTCGTCCACCGTTGCCAGAGTTGGGCCTCGTTCATGGAAGAAAGCGAATCCCGCTCGTCATGCTAGATCAATATTTCGCGAACACAGCGACACCTTGTGGTCGAGTGCCGGGCGGCAGGTGGAAAACGATCGGGGCATTGGATTCCGAGAGCGCTCCGTCCCTGGCGACAGAGAGAGTATGCAGAACGTTGCCTTCGCCTTCCGGAATGGAAGCGCTGGCGCGTTGGCTGATGACGTAGAGATTGCGCTCATCTTTGCTGAGTGAGAACTGGAGTGCGTTACCAACACCGGCGAGGACGAGATCTTGAATCTCGCTGGGCTCTTCCGGGTAACTCAAATCGTAAACGGAAACGCTATTGCTGTCTGTATCAGTAGAGTAGAGACGTGTTCCACTGCGATTGGTTCGGAGCCAGCAAATGGCTTTGCCGGAATTGGGGACGGTGCGAATGAATTTGAGGTGGCCTTCCTCATTGAACGCGTAGACGCCGAGGCGGTTGATAGTAACAAACCCGACGTATAGAACTGGAATTTTCGGGTGGGCCCAAAGTCCGAGAGGCAGGCGCGGAGTGGTCTTATCGTCGAACTCGGAAGCAGGTAGGGCGATGGGAGGACGTTGGCGGAGATGATCCTCCTCGAATTCGAAATGCTGGAGGAGCCCACCAAGGAAGTCAGCGCCGAAGAGCAGGTTTGAACCGGGCACAACGAGTGCCTGCGTCGGCGAACTTCCCAGCGCGACGTACACAGGCGAGCCCTCAATCGGCAAGAGAGCGCCATTAGCCGCGATGCGAAAGGCAGTGTAGTTTGGCAGAATGCTGGTCTGACGAGCGAAGTCGCCGTTCTTATTTACAACGAACAAAATGTCGCCGCGCAGTCCGACACTGACTGGATTCGTGCCTCGGGACGGAAACGGCGAACCTTTTACTGCTTGTAGCGAGCCATCGGCCTCGATATGGAAGACCGCGATGGTATCGGAACCCGAATTCACCGCGAACAGGAGATCGCGGGTTTCATCAACCACAATGTCCTGGTCTGAGTCGTAAGGGCCAAGTGCGAGCGATGAGTCCTGTACTCCGGCGCCACCTGTCGGAAAAGGCGAGTTGTTGAGCGCAGTCAGACTTCCGCCTGCATTGCGTTTGAACGCAAAAATAGAGTTCCCGTTGGGAGTCTTAATGTTGCTTTCGACATAAACGTATTCAGTGCTGTTTGCAAATGCCCTATGGGCAGGTATCAAACAGCTAAGAGCGAGTGCACACAAGGTGATGCCACGTTGGATCATTCTTTCTCCGAGAGGTGAATTGGGATCCTTACCTGCCGGCGAGAGATGGAGGCTTGTAGCATCCGCCACGCGCCGAGCTAGCAGGAACCGCTGCCGACTCATTCGTGTGGGGCTTACTGGAAGTTACGGGTCATTCGCGATAGTTTTCGGTTCACGTAATATTCACACTATGATCACAGCTTTAGTGCGCCCGGTGTTCATCACAGGCGCCTTTGAGCGGCTCCAATGATTCGTGGCGTACCGGACCCTTGCACAAACACTATAATTCGTGTTTCTCCTGGCCGGGAGTTAGGCGGCACTGAGATCTGCAGATCCTTCTTAAATGCCAAATTGGGCTCGATTGTCGCGACCTTTTGTAACGAGTATGCGACCGCGACGTGAGTAAGAGCACGGCCTGCGTTCTCTCCGCGGGGGACCTGCGACCGAGCATGGTCGTAGGCCATAGCCAGGTAGACTGCGCCGGCTTGCTTGCCCGAATTCGGGCCAATCTCAATATGGATACGTGCTGCCCCCTTGTTTTCCTCGGCGGTCACATCGACTGGGAGTTTAACTCTGCCCAGCGCCTCCTTAATGGCAATCTCCGCCTTCGGCCAATCGCTTCCGACGAGAGACGCGGCGCCATCCACTACGAGTTGGGGCGTGTAGACATCGTCCGAGCCCAAGCGAGTGGCATAATCTTGCTGGCGTTTCGTGAAAGTGGGAGAAGAAGACGGATCTGCCCAGCCAAGATGATTCCAGTAATCGACGTGTTCGCTCAAGACGATGAGATCGGCTCCTTCGATCGGTTGGTTGCGGTCTAGTTCCTGTAGCAATTTGTCTGCGGGAGGGCAACTCGAGCAGCCCTCCGAGGTAAACAGTTCGAGCAGCACAGGAACACGCCCGCTCCGGCTTCGGGCGTCGGAATTCTCACCTGAAACAACGGGCAGAAGAACCGTTAGAACAGCGAGCGCGGCTAAATCTTTCACAGCGATATTCATAGGTGCTCCCGTGCATACATGCAGTTCGGCGCTTTCCTGAAGCTTGGTTATCTTAATCTTTCAACGTCTGTTTCATACATTCAGTTCGCTGGAAAGTTGAGGAAGTTACGGTATCGTGGGCGGTAGCCGCTGACGCGACTGGCGCGGATGCCGAATTCAGCCCAAACAGCCCTTCGTTGCGTGGCCGTAACTCAGCGGCGGAATTGTGCGAATTCCCTATTGAGACATGCCGGTGTCTGATGAAGGGTTGGCGCCGGAAGCAAAAGAGCCGGGAGAACTGGAATCTCTCATGCAGCGCTACCAGCAATCCGATGCGGAAGCGGCAACCTTGCTGGTACGGCAACTCAGCCCTCAGATATTCCGGTTCTACCTTGCGCAAGTTCGGGAGCGCCCGTTAGCTGAAGACCTGCTTCAGGATTTTTGGCTGAGAATACATAACGCGAGGCGGACGTATCGTCCCGGCGAACCTGTATTGCCGTGGGTCTACGCGATTGCTCGCCGGGTCGGAGTTGACGACTATCGACGGACGAAGAGGGTTAAAGATCATGAGGTACAGCGTGAGCAGTTGATGGAGATTGTGAGCCCAGAACCAGAAGGCAAGACGTTGCCCAACATCGCCGATTTGGTGAAGACGCTTCCAGAGGCACAGCGGCAAGTGGTTTTGTTGTTGAAGGTCTCGGGTCTGAGTCTGGAAGAAGTGGCGCGCGCGACAGGAACAAGTATTGGAGCAGTCAAACAAAAAGCGCACCGCGCATACACAAAATTGCGCAAGGTCTTTGGCACTGAAACATGAACTGTGACGGTATCAAACAGCGTCTTTCGGAAGGGCAGCCGCTGACCGGTTCCGCCGAGGATCACCTGGCATCGTGCCCGGGCTGCCGGGCGATGCTCGAAGCGCTCAAGCCAGCCAACGAGATGCCGCAAGAAGAACACATCGATCGCATCAAGGCCTTAATAACGGCCTCGCTGGAGCCAGTTCGTCCCTTCCCGCCGGATTCAACACTGATCTCGATTTCAGTGGCACTCTTCATGGCCTTCTCACTTGTTGCAGCCATCCTCGTTGGCTACAACGGATTTCACGTTCTCAGCGCTCATCAAAGACTTGCATACTATAGCGTCATAACAGTGTGCGCCATATTGTTCTCGGGCGCCACAGTGCAACAGATGATCCCCGGCTCGAAGCTGAGCGTCAGTCCACAATGGGTCATTATTACTGCTCTGCTCTCGTTGATTTTGCTTGCTACTGCGCTATTTCAGAATTTTGACTTGGATCGGTTTATCAAGCTCGGTGTGCCGTGCTTGCAATTAGGTTCCATCTGTGCGCTTGTCAGCGGCGCATTATCGTGCCTCGTTGTTCGGAAAGGCTTTTCGACTTCTCCGATGAAGACGAGTACAACTGTGGGATTTTTTGCCGGGCTAGCGGGAGTGGCCGTGCTAGCGTTTAGTTGCCCGATACAGAATTCGGCTCACATCATCGTCTGGCATTTAGGAGCGATGGTTCTAGGTGGTGCCGGAGGCGCCATAATCGGAGCTTTTTGGCAGCGTATACCGCGTAAGACGGGCTGACGCGTCGCCGCGAAGGCCCAGGAAATTGTGGATCAAACGTAACTTTTCGACGCACGTTCGCGAACTAGTGGACGGAATCTACGCGGTTTCTATAGATCCGGTGCGTTTCGGAGTGAGTCCGCGCGATACCGATTCATAGTCAGGCGGTGATTCGATGTTCTTATTAAGCCCCGAGAAGTTTCCGGCAGAGCTGCTCGCCGATGTAAACCATCGGGACCTTGTTCCGGGTGAAATGCTGTACCGTCGTGGAGATCAGGCCATCGCGGTGTTTGCAGTGGAGAAGGGCCGCTTGCAGTTGCTCTCCTATTCGAGCGACGGCAAGCCCGTTACCATCTATGTAGTACGGGCGGGCGAGTGCGTGTCCGAAGCGGCGCTTTTTGCGGATTGCTATTGCTCCGACGTGATAGCTGAAACGGCATCTCGTGTCGCCACCTTTCCAAAAAGGTCGCTTCTTGAAGCCCTCCGGAAGCACCCAGAGCTATCCGAAGAGTTCATGGCTATGCTGGCCAGGCGCTTCAATGCCGTCAGAGTAAGGTTGGAACTTAGAAACTTGCAATCGGCACGCGAGCGGGTTCTCCACTACCTGACACTTGCAATAACTCCGGGCGAGGATACCCTCGTTCAGGACCGTCCGCTGAAATACATTGCAGAGGATTTGGGACTCGCGCCCGAGAGTTTCTCCAGAACCTTATCGTAGCTTGCGAAAGATGGTTTGATCACGCGCAAGAAACGTTCAATCTGCGTTAGGTTCCAACCTCAAGAGCGACCCAGGCTGCCGCTCGATAGCGAGCAGGCGAGTACTTTTTGACTTATTCGTAGGGGCGGCACATGATCCAAATCATTTCGGATCCTCGTGTGGGCCATTAGGCTGGAACTGAGGTGGGTAGGGGTCTGTCTTCTGAGCACGAGGATCCCTGGTGCCACACCGCCCAAAGGAGAAGCTCTAATGCCCAAGAATTTGTATGTGTTCGTTATGTTTCTGGCGACCATGGCCGTTCCCGGTCTCACGACTAGTTTTGCGCAAAGTACTGCCAAAGACACGATGTCCGATCAGAAAATGGCGGGCAAGAAAATGTCACATCAGGAAATGATGGACAAGATGGATAAGATGTCCGCCGAGGACAAGGCGGCCATGTTCGACAAGATGTCCGAGAAGGACAAAATGTCCGCGATGAAGATGTCCGGCCACGACATGAGCACGATGTCGTCCAGCGAACGAATGGACATGATGGGCAAGATGTCAACCCAGGAAAAAGCGGACATGTTCGACAAGATGCCCATGCAGAAGAAGATGTCCACGATGAAGAGCGGGTCTATGTCACATCAAAACATGTCACATCAGGAAATGATGGACAAGATGGATAAGATGTCCGTCGAGGACAAGGCGGCCATGTTCGACAAGATGTCCGAGAAGGACAAAATGTCCGCGATGAAGATGTCCGGCCACGACGTGGGCAAGATGTCGAACGAGGAAATGATGAACATGATGGGCAAGATGTCTGCCCAAGAGAAGGCTGACATGTTCGACAAGATGCCCATGGATAAAAAGATGTCCATGATGAATGGCGATTCCATGTCGCATTAACGACTCGAAGATGGACGAAGTGGATAAATAGCGTTTAGCCACAGCGGAAGGGCGGCGTACTGCAGAAGGGTTGTTGCCTCGCGGATGCGGACGGATGTGCTGTGACCGGGGCGTCCATATAAAAGGAAAAAGAAGAGATGATAAACGGTTTCAAGAAATCTACGGTAAGCGCAACGATGTTAAGCATTTGCTTTGTCTTTTTTCTGGCCGCTTTCGGACGGTTGTTATCTGGCCAAGAACTTTCAACGGAAGCACAAAGCAAGGACAGGGACGACAAAACCGTCGGCGCAGTCTATGTTGCCAGCAATAGCATCGCTGGTAATGAAATTTTGATTTTCAGCCGCGATGCTGATGGGAGATTGAACAAGAAAGGAAAGGTGGCGACCGGCGGCCGTGGAACTGGAGGGCTGTTGGAAAACCAGGGCGCCGTAACTTTGAGCAAGGGCAATGAATGGCTTTTCGTCGCTGATGCGGGAAGCGATGATATTTCGGTTTTCCGGGGTATCGAAGGCGGCGGGCTAGTTCTTGTGGATCGAGAACCGTCTGGCGGAGATCGTCCGGTAAGCGTAGCTGTAACCCAAAACTTACTTTATGTCGTGAACGCCGGCAGTAGAGGTAACATTACCGGATTCAGGGTAAGACCTGACGGCAAACTGACGCAGATTCCCGGTTCTACACGGCCTCTCAGCACGACCGAATTCGAGACCTGCCAGCCTCCTGTGGTCGATTTGGGCGATCCCGATGCAAAATGCAGCATCGCCGGACCTACTACAATTGGCTTCAGTCCAGATGGCAACGTTTTGGTCGTCACAGAGCGTTCAGTGAGCCGCATTGAAACCTGGACGCTGGACGATGACGGCTTGGCTATTTCGTCCGGAATTTTTCAGCAGCCGGCTAACTCCACGCCGTTCGGCTTTGCCTTTGCCGATCGGGGAAGGATTGTCGTTGCCGACTCATTTCTGGATCTTCCCCCCTTGGCCGCAGCATCTTCCTTCATACTCTCCGATGATGGAATTCTTACGGCCAAGACAGTGGCTTTGGGCAACGGGAATGCCTCGACTTGCTGGGTTGTGATCAGCAATGACGGCCGTTTCGCGTTTGTTACACAACCGGTGAGTCAATCTATCACTAGCTATACGATTGAGCCGGATGGGAGCCTTAGCCTCTTGAACCCCAACGCAGCGCAAGTTACTGGTGGCGATCCGCGAGATGAACACCTAAGCGGCAACGGGCGTTTCCTTTACGCTTTAAACAACCGTACTGGAAGTGTGAGCTCTTTTCGGGTGAAAGGCGACGGAAGCTTGATTCTGCTTTCTCTTAACGCTGGCCGAGTGCCATCTGGCGCGAACGGGCTTGCTGCACGGTAGAATAAATCGAAGCAGGCGAAAAACAATGGCCATTATCGAACGAACCTCCTCTTCACCACTGACGCCATTCCGCGAGACAAAGCCCGATATTGAGAAGATCGGCGGGTGGGTAATTCGGTATGCGCTAGTCCTGGTGATTTTTTGGATAGGATGCCTGAAGTTCACGGCCTACGAAGCACAAAATGTGTTCCCATTGGCCTCGCACAGCCCGCTATTATCATGGACTTATTCCTTTCTGAGCCTGCGAAACTTTTCGCGCGCCTTGGGAACGGTGGAGATTATTATCGCGTTGCTCATTGCCTGTAGGCCAATCTCGCCGAAGCTGTCGATCGTGGGTAGTTGGGGAGCGATCTGCATGTTTTTGACTACTTTAAGTTTCCTGCTTAGCACTCCAGGCGTGTGGCAACCAGGATACGGTTTTCCCGCTCTAGCAGGATCTCCCGGTCAGTTCCTGGCAAAGGATACCGTGTTGCTTGGAGCGGCCATTTGGACTTTGGGCGAGTCGCTGCGGGCCGCAAGGGCTGGATCAGAGTTGCCACCGCAGGCCGGCTCCCGTTGACCCGCCTTCGATCACGAGGCTGGCGTACATGGTAAGTTGTCAGCCCACGAAAGCCTCCTGTGCGTATCGGATGCGATGCTCCGAAATCTGGGAGGCATTTGCAACGTCGACACTGATGTATATACGGCAGGCGTAACAGCAAGTGTCTATTCCACTGCGTGCGGCGACCGGCAGGGTGGAGACATTTACTACCTAAGTGTCTGCTCTTCCGTCTCTTGACGCGGATTGTGGTATCCGACCTGCGCGGTCATGGGGAGCAGGTGAGTCACTTGAGTCAGTGGGTGTACGAAGCCCTTCGCGACAACATGAACTCGCTCGACGGCGCTGCGATTCTCGAATGGCTGAATTCGCCCGTTCACGCACATGGCTTTCAGACACTCACGACAGCGGCTGTGATTGGGTTCTATTTGGGAAACTCTCATCTCCACTTCTGCCCGGCTGGACATCCTCCGTTGTTATTGCGGCGGCAGAATGACCAAGCATGGAATCCTGTACCGCTTACCAGTGGTCCGCGATAGGTCCAACCTGCCGCTCGGGGTTTTTCCGGATACTCAGTATGATCAGGAACGGATTCCGCTTCACGCGGGAGATCGGGTGCTCCTTTATACCGACGGTGTCTTGGAAAGCGAAGATCCGGCCGGTAATCAATTTGGCGAGCGCTGCTTGCTGGCAACTCTCGAAAAGCATCAGACCGAAGAACTATCGGTTTTGAACATCACCTGATCTCCGCAATCGAGTAACACGCCGGTGGCCCGTTGGTGCAAGACGACGTAACGTTGTTAGTTCTCGAAATATCCGAACCGGATTTGGCGGATGCCCACCTCACGGCGGCGTAGTCTAATCTTCCGGGAGACTTTAGAATGGCCTGCAGTATCGGTTGCTCCGTTGTCGCTGCGAGTAGCAGGGCCGGACGCTAATGGAGTTGCGCTAGAGGGTCTCGGCAGCGGAATAGCAACTGAATCTTGAGTACTTGCGTGCCTAGTTAGTTTCCGGTGCAAAATTCAAGAAACCGCTTGCTTACGCGCGCGGCTCAGAATCAGCGTCAAACCGGCGCAAAGAAATCCTGCTCAATCGGCGATTATGCCGTCGTCGGAAACTGCCGTTCTGCCGCCCTCATATCTCGAGAAGGTTCGCTCGATGGCTCTGCTGGCCACGGTTTGATAGTCCATCCATCTTTGCGCTCTCTTGGATCCTGAGAGAGGCGGATGCTGGCAGATTTGTCCAGCAGAGGATTTCAAGGTAAGTCGTCAATATGTGGAGAACACGAATGTAGTAGAGACGCGATTCGAGACCGCCAATGGCGTGCTCCGCCTCACGGATTTTATGCCAGCGGAGGGCTTCAAGCGCACACATCTATGCGTTGATCATGAGGTACTGCGGATCGTGGAGTGTCTGAGTGGAGAAGTGACAGTACAAGTTACATTCGACCCTCGGCCAAATTATGGCGAGCAAAAAGTAAAATTTAATGAGCGGGCGAAGCTGGGATTGCGGGTAAATGCGGGCAGGGGAATGCTAACGTTGCACAGTCAGCTCACCTTTACAATCGAAGGCGCGGCCAGAGTTACAGTTAGACTTCGCACAGGAGAGACTCTTCCGTTTTCGTTAACTTACACATTGGAATCTCCGGCAGTGCTGCCCGTGCTCGAGCAATCGGGAGAAGTTCTGGAACGAACTATCCGATGGTGGAAGGATTGGGCGAATCAGTTCACTTACGACGGCCCATATCGAGAGGCTGTATTGCGAAGTATTTTGACGCTTAAGCTTCTGGAATTTGCTCCGTCGGGAGCTTTTGTTGCGGCGGTGACCACATCGCTTCCTGAAAAAGTAGGAAGTGATCTTAATTGGGATTACCGCTACTGCTGGCTGCGAGATGCGTCTCTTACAATTCGGGCATTGTGTGAGACTGGCTACAAAAACGAAGCCGAATCTTTCGCGGAATGGATGTTGCACGCGACCCGTTTAACCCAACCTGAACTGATGGTGATGTATGACGTCTACGGAAATCTGGCAAAGCCGGAACGAACGTTACTGCACATGCCGGGATATCGGGGCTCAAGCCCTGTACGAGTTGGCAATCAGGCCCGCAAGCAGTTGCAACTGGATACTTATGGAGAAGTAATTTGCGGATCTTCCAGACTCATCAAGAGCAACGGTTACGCAGATCGGGAAACTGCAAAGGTGCTGACCAGCCTCGGAAAATACGTTTGCGGAAACTGGAGGCATCCTGATGCCGGCATCTGGGAACCGCGAGATGCACCGGCTGCTCATACCCATTCGCGCTTGCTCTGTTGGGTGGCGCTTGATGAGCTGCTTCAGTTGCACGATAGGGGGCTGCTAAACAAAGCTCCGATGGATATGTTTAAGAATACTCGCGATGAAATTCGTCGTGATATCGAACTTAATTCATGGAATGAAGAGATCGGAAGTTATACGAGTAAACCTGGCGAGACAACTCTTGACGCGACATTATTACTTATTGCGTTACATAACTTTGAACCTATATCGTCAATTCGTCTTAGAAGAACTTTTGACCGGGTTAAGCAGAAGCTGGGAGCTGGCGGTCCGCTGCTTTATCGTTATCGGATCGAACAATATCCCGAGGAAGGCGCCTTTGGCATATGTAGCTTCTGGGCAGCCGAGTATCTGGCGATGGGCGGTGGGAGTTTGGAAGAGGCCAAGCGGGATTTCGAAGCGCTACTGCGCTACGCAAACGATCTGGGTCTCTACGCCGAGGAAATTGATCCTATTACCGGGGCTGCTTTGGGAAAACTTCCCTCAGGCATTCACGCATGTTGGTCTCATCAATGCGGCTCTTGCCATAAACAAACGAGAAAAATCCAGTTCCTAGAGGAGCAAATACAGTGAATTGGCAAAGCTGGCTATTCTGGGGCACCTTGGCAACCCTCACGCAACTTCTTTTTGAAACGGCGACGCAAGCGATGCGGCTTACCCGTATGAGCTTACCTTACATGCTGGGAACTATGTTTATGTCAGACCGTTCCAAGGCTAAGATTTTAGGTTTCGCAATCCACATTTTGAATGGATTATTGTTCACATTAATTTACGTCGCAGTATTTCATTACTGGGGAGGGCCCACTTGGTGGCGGGGAGCTCTCATTGGTATTGCCCAGGCTGGCTTCGTTCTTGTGGTTGGAATGGCCCTCATTCCCGAACTTCACCCTCGCATGGCTAACGAGAGATACGGGCCGACGGCCATGCGGCTGCTTGAACCACCGGGATTCTTGCCTTGAACTATGGCCCGCAAACACCGATTTCAATTATGTCGCATATAGTTTTCGGCACAGTCATAGGGAGCTTCTGTCATGTATGAACTCGGAGCTCAAAGCGAAGCACCGACATCAAGAACGAACAAGGCTGCCTATCCATAGCGCGCAGACGAGTGCTTTTCCGGGTATTCGCGCATGATCAAAATCATTTCAGATCCTCTTGTGAATCTCTAAGCTGGAACTGCCGAGCGGGGCGGTCTGTGCCCTTAGCACGAGCATCCGTGGCGCCGCATCGCCCGAAGGAGAAGTTCCGATGCCTAAATATCTGAATGTGTTCGTTATGTTACCGGCGACCAAAAGGATTTTTGGTCAAGGAGCGAAACGACACTCTGCACCGCCCGCTTATCAACAAGGAGACGCTCCGACGTTGAGGCGGGCTAACCGGCATAGGTTTCTAGGGAGGGGGGCCGCCGCCTTAGCCGTTTTCCTGTTGTATGGCGGAGTCGCCGCCGCTCAGGATGAAAGCGCCAGGCAGTTACGCCACTACATCGGCCAGCAGGCCGGTGGACTCGACAAGCTGATCGTCCCAGATGACGCCCACCTTCCTCCCCCACGGCTACCGGGCGGAACGATAACCAATGACCCGCGTTTCCGGACCACCGAGGCCAAGCGCTATCTCGGGAAATTGCTCTTCTTCGATCCGATTCGAACGGCACGGATGATACCGCAGTTCGGTGGCGTGCTCGCCACCAGGCAGACCGGCTCCTGCGGGAGTTGTCACTTGGGCGAGGTGGCGGGGAAATCCGGCACGCTCATCAACCTGAACGTGGGCGGCGAGGGGCGGGGCTACACCAACGCCTCGGGGAAATTCATTCCACGCCGGCGGCCCCGGGTCGACATCCTCCCGCGCCTGCGGCAGACTCCTCTCTTCCCCGGTGACGCTCTGGTGGACGAACTCCCCACGCTCACGGACGTCTACCAGTTCGCCATAGGCGATCCGGGCCGGTTTGAGCATCTACCGCCCCCTGGTCTTCTGCTGGAAACCGGCCGCCTCGACGCCCTGGACAGCGTAGGGCGAAATACACCAAGCATGGTCGGAGTCGCCTTTAACAACCGCCAATTGTTGGGGGGATTCGCAGGCGAGCTCGACGCGTTGCCCGGCGCCCTAAACCCGTTCGAGTTTCCAGCGGCGGAAAGCGTGGCGCAATTGTTACTCGACGCTCACCGGATGAAGGATTTCCAGTCCGCCGAACTCCAGGAAATCCCAGCCTTCGTGAAGCTCTTCCGGGATGCGTTTCCTGAAGAGGCGGCCCAGGCCGACGCTCAGGGAAATTTGGATCCGCTGATCAACGACATAACCGTCTTGCGAGCGACGGCGACCTTCATGCGAACCATCGTTACCCGGAACACACCCTTTGACAAATTCGTGGCCGGGAATAACAAAGCCCTCACAGCCCCACAGCTGCGGGGAGCCAAGCTCTTCTTCACGGCCGCAAAGGATGGCGGCGCAGGTTGCTTCTCCTGTCACAGCGGCCCAATGCTCAACAAGCAGGTGAACGACCCTGACGTGACCGGGACCGGTCAGTTCGTGGAACAGAACTTTTTCAACCTCGGGCTGTCAGACCACCCGATCCAGGCGTTGAACAGGTTGGCGAGAAATAATCCCGACTTCATCGATAATGGACGGATGGAGATTACGGGACGTGACAGCGACATCTACAAGTTCCGCTCCTTGACGATGCGGCAGCTCAAGGGCAGCAAGTTTTTCTTCCATAACGGCGCCTTCACAAATGTGAGAGACGTGGTGCAATACTTCAATGCCGGTGTGCCGCAGAACCCAGTGACCGGCGCCGCGAGTACGCTGACGCCTCGCTTCACGAATCCCCGTGGACCCAACGCCCCTCCCGGCTTGGGGCTGAGCAACAGTGAAGTGGACGACATCACCGATTTCCTGAGGAACGCCCTTTATGATCCCGCGTTCGTCAAGTACGATCCGAACTCAACGACAATAACGATGCAGCCGAACGCGCGAGACCTGACCTACTCGGTCTACCGTCCGGACCTCGCGGCCTTGGGCGCAAAGGATGGGTTCATGCCGAGCGGCCTCCCCATATCAAACAATGATCCTCTTTCACGGCGTGATGCAGGTCTTGAGTTCCTGGACGTCACCAATCGGTTGAACGCCCAACTGACTGATCCCGGTGATGGTCGGCAAGGCGTGAAAGTTTACAAAATCACGAACAGCAGTTCGTCCATCGTGGACACGAATCTGCTCGTGATTGTTCACGGCCTGTCCAATAAAGCTCGGCTGGTGAACGCCAGCGGAATCACGAGCGGCGGCGACCGCGTGTTCCTGCCCAATGGGGATCTCGTGCCCGGCCCGAGCAGCGGCGATCCTTATATCCGCGTGCTCCTGCCCGGTGGTGTCCTCAACCCAGGCCAAAGCATCAAAGAGAAGCTAGTCTTTGAGCGGGCGGCCAACGCTCCGCAGGTGAACTACACCCTTAGTTTTCTCTCCGGGCAGGGTAAGCCCTGAGTCGCACGCTGATTTGATCGAGCTGTTCCAGAGGCACCGGCGAAGGACCGGTGCCTCGTCACGAAGATTGGCGGCTCACGTCCAAATCCGGAACGATCCGAGTCGAGCTGCCGCCAGCGTCAGATAAGGAGTGAGTTAGCCATGAACAGCCTGCAAGAAAAGCATCCGCTCGCAATCCGATGGTTCCACTGGGTCAGCTTTCCACTCCTGTTCCTCATGATATGGAGCGGCTTGATGATCTACTGGGCCAACCGCGTATATCGCGTCGGCTGGGGTGATACCACACTGGTCCACTTCTTCCCCGACTGGTTTTTTCATTTATTGAATCTGCCCCAACGTTTGGCCGAGGGCATGGCGCTGCACTTTTTCTTCATGTGGTTCTTCACCGTCAATGGGGTCGTTTACGTTCTATATCTGCTTCTGTCGGGGGAGTGGCGAACTCTGCTGCCTGACCGCAATTCATTGCGGGACGCTATGTTGGTCACTCTTCACGATCTCCATCTCAGGAGGGGCTGTCCGCCACAGAGTAAGTACAACGGAGCGCAAAGGATCGCTTATACAGGCGTGGTCCTGATGGGAGCGGCCAGTCTCGTTACCGGATTGGCCATCTACAAGCCGACCCAATTAGCATGGCTCACCAGCCTTCTGGGCGGCTATGATCGGGCCCGATGGGAGCATTTCTGGCTGATGATCGGGTTTGTTATGTTCTTTGCCGTTCACGTGATCCAAGTAATCAAAGCCGGCTGGAACAACTTCCGTTCCATGGTGGCGGGTTATGAGCTTGTTCCTGCCGAGGAGGCTACTCATGAACGTCAATAAAGACGATGGAGAATCGTTGTCAGGCACGCCGGAACGGGAATTGGCAACGCGCAGCCGCCGGGCCTTCATTACCCTGAGCGTAGCTGCCGTTGCAGGCTACGGAGGATGGTATTGGCTACGTACGCGGCCGGGAAAAGACGGATTGGCCCGTCCCTTCCGACGAATGCTCCAGTTCAACGAGCGCATCGCGGGGGCATACTATGACCGGAGCCACATGGCCCCGGTCTTTCCAGCCGCTCGCGTTCAGAAGATGCGCGTCAACGGCGACATTGGCCTCGGTGATGACTTCGATCTAAGAACTTGGCATCTAACCGTGAAACACTTGACCGAGCCCGACCCGCTTCGGCGCTTAACGCTGGCCGATATTCGAGCATTGCCAAAGGTGGAGCACACAACGCAGCTTAAGTGCATCGAAGGCTGGAGTGTTGTAACCCATTGGGCGGGTGCGCGGTTCTCCGACTTCACCGCGAAATTCGCGCCGAAGTCGGCCCACGCTCGTTACGTCAGCATGCAGACGCCGGATGAGGAGTATTTTGTGGGACTCGACATGCCCAGCGCTCTGCATCCGCAAACACTGTTGTGTTATGAGATGAACGGCGCGCCACTCACCATGGAGCATGGGGCGCCACTGCGGCTGTTCACCACGGTCAAGTATGGCATCAAGAGCATCAAACGCGTCGGCACGATTCGTTACTCCGACGAGCGTCCTCGCGATTATTGGGCCGAAGAGGGATACGACTGGTACGCCGGTCTGTAAGACGGTAAGAACCATCTTCCCTTCGAAGCTGCGGTAAAGCAAGTTTCGCGTACCCCTACCGGTTCCAGTACGCCCATGGTCCAAAAACCCCGGGAATCGTTCCCGGAACCGCTATGAACATGATCCATATCATAGGGTGTTCCCTGTCTTAGCGGCTATAAGTGGTAACGGCTGGCGGCGAACATCGACGCAGCGAATCTGCTCAACAAACGGCAAACGAGAGCGTACTATATGCGGCCGCCTGCCGGTTCGAGAACAGCGAAAAGGGAAAAACGAATGAGCTATTCTAGAAAAGGCTTTTTTAAAGTGGGGGCGTTCGGCCTCGGCGTGCTTGCCGTAATCGGGGTTGCTGTCTATAGATCCAGTCCTCCGGCCGACGTGCATGCATCCGATCATATCGACTCGCCGACCATTGCCCAGGACCGCGGAGCCGACATAGGAGATCTGTATGCATTTCTCGACCCGAACGACAACTCTCAGGTTGTTCTCGCCATGAGTACGCAGAACTTCGTCGTTTCGTCCGAGCATTTCGGCATGGTGATCTTTGATCACAATTTACGGTATCGATTCGAGATTGAGAAGACGGGCGACGCGACTCCGGACACCTACGTTGATGTCCGTTACTCACCGGGGCTGGGCCGACAGACCAACCAGACGGCCACCATTACCCTGCCCGGTGGCCATACATTCACAGCGCTGACGACGATTGCTACGCAAGAGCCGTACACCACGCCAGGACCCTTTCCCCCTTCCTCGCCAGCACCCCCTCCCGTTGTGACGACTGATCCGGAAACCGGCGCGAAGTTCTTCGCCGGCGCGATGGACGATCCGTTTTTCTTGGACGATACCGGCGCGAACCGGCTCGTTGCGTCGGCCACGGCTCACCCCGGGCACCCGGACAAAGCGCTGTTCAATATGCGCGGAGGCCGCGACACGTACGCCGGTTTCAACACAATGCTTACAGTAGTCAGCCTACCCAAGCACTTGCTGCGCGGCAACTGCGGCGTGATCGGCATCAACGCGGTCACTCAGCGGCAGCGGCACCAGATTGTCAGGAAGGACGGCTCGGTGGAAGGTTATGGGCCGTGGCTCAACATAGATCGATCCGGCAATCCGCTTGTCAACAATGGCCTCATCCCACCGCCGTTGAAGAATGCATACAACGGTGCTTCTACCGCGGAGGATGCAGCCGGAAAGTTTCGGGGTGCCTTGATCAAGTCGATGCAGGACTTCGGCACGAATGCCACCTACATAAACAAGATTTTGAAGGTCATTCAGGTGAAAGGTGATATCTTGCGCTTGAATCTCTCCGTTCCGAATATCGGCCCCGGGGGGGGTAATAATCCCAACGGTGGCTACGGCCACATGGGCGGTCGCCGCTTGCAGGACGATGTGGCGGATATCGTCTTCACCCTGCTCAATAATGGCCAGCATTTGGGCGATGACGTGAATGGAAATCAAGTGCCATTCCGCGATGAATTTCCATTCGCTCATGACCCGATCCAGCCATTCCCGAAGGGAACCGGGATGGACGATCAAACCCAGCAGTAACAGGTAAGAGTTTTACCAAAAGTACGCTTCACTTGGGGTTTGGCGTTTCCGCCGGAACCGGCTGAGACGCCAAACAAGGCGTTCACTCGATGCGCGAGTAAATTGATGAGCAGAACACAAGGCGCGGCGAAGGACACACCGCAACCCATTTTCATTGGTATTGGCGTTACCGCCCTGGTACTCGCCGCCGTATTCGTGTTCCGAGTGGAAGCGCCACGGCTGCCGAAATCGCATACATTGGCCGCTCAGAGCAAGACGCCGTTGGAGGCCCAGCCGGCGGCCTCAGACGAGGCTTCGAGCGCAAATACGATTCGTTTTCTACTCGACCGGGTCAAACGCGATCCGGACGATTTCATCGCTCAAAGTATGCTGTCGTCGTCCCTGCTCCAGAAGGTGCGCGAGACGGGCAACGCGGATTACCTGGAACGCGCGAAGCGCGCCGCCCAAGCGTCCCTGGTATCCGTTCCGGCCGAGCGGAATGCGGGGGGGGTAAGTGCTCTGGCGAGAGCGGAGATGGCAGAACACGATTTTGTGAAAGCGCGCGAGGACGGCTCACGCCTGACGCAAATCCATCCCGAAACCGTAAATTCGTGGGGTGTTTTAACCGACGCGCTGCTCGAACTCGGCGATTATGCGAGGGCGGACGATGCCATACAGCAGATGCGCAAGCTCGGCAGCGACACAGCAGAGACGGAGATCCGGGTCGGTCGATTGCTGTTTTTGCAAGGCGACACCGCAGGAGCGCAAAAGCATTTCTTCCGTGCACTTGCGTTTGCGCTGAATGTTTCGCCACCACCCCGCGAAATCGTGGCGTGGTGCCGGTGGCAATTAGGCGAGATGGCGTTCTCAACCGGCAGTTACGAGTCTGCCGAGCGCTACTACCGAGAGGCGCTCGTGACCTATCCGGGCTATGTGCAGGCCCTTGCCGCTCTTGGGCGTGTGCGGGCCGCGCGTAGCGATCTGGCGGGCGCTATCAAGCAATATCAAGAGGCCGTTGGCCGCTTTCCCGATCCGACGTT
Source organism: Bryobacteraceae bacterium (assembly GCA_051003475.1). Taxonomy (GTDB): domain Bacteria; phylum Acidobacteriota; class Terriglobia; order Bryobacterales; family Bryobacteraceae; genus Bog-105. Next base: position 4,031 of record JBPCLH010000148.1, on the reverse strand, counting down.
CGTCGCTGCGCTCGGAGATCTATATCACCTGGCAGGACATGAGAAAGAGGCGCAAACGCAATATGAGCTTGTGGAGCAGATCGGGCATCTCAATGTGCTAAACGGCACGCGCTACAACCGCCAGATCGCCCTCTTCTACGCTGACCATGACAAGAAGGCTGACGAAGCGTATGATGATGCGGCTCGGGAGTACGCAGACAGACGCGATATTTATGGGGCAGATACCCTCGCATGGACTGCCCTGAAAACTGGCAGAGTTGCCGACGCACAGAAGGCAATTGCGGCGGCCCTTCGGCTATCCACACGCGATGCGAAGCTCTTCTATCACGCCGGCATGATTGCGCGTGCTTCCGGCAATGGCAAGTTGTCGCGTGACTACATCCGGCGCGCTCTTGCACTCAATCCTTCGTTTGATCCACTGCAAGCCATTATGGCCGAGAGGGCGCTCAAGAACTAATCACGTCCAGTATGTTTTGTTCTGCAGAAAGAGACCAACCGCGCTGGGCTGCAGGGTCGATCGTGGCTCTTGCCGTCATTCTGGCGGTCTTTCCCACTGGCTTGCGTGCGCATCCGCTTGGAAATTTCACCATCAATCATTTCTCGCGCTTGCAGATCGATAGAGGTCGCGTTCGGATCACGTATGTGATCGATATGGCGGAGATTCCGGCTTTTCAAGAGTTGCGGGCAGCCGATACGAACGGCGACGGCAAGACGTCCCGGGCTGAATTGAACGTTTACCTGCAAAAGGTTGCTCTCTCATATGCCGACGGCATTGTACTTACGCTGGACGGTAAACGGACGGCGCTAACGATTAAGGCGGGGAAGATCACGACACCTCCGGGAGCAGGTGGCTTGTCGACGTTGCGCCTGGAGTACGAGCTTCTCAGCTCTTCAGCCGAATGGGGAGCTGCGATGCCTCATCGTCTCCGATTCGAAGACACGAATCAGCAAGACCGGATTGGCTGGCATGAACTCGTGATCACGCCGCAACCTGGAACCACGGTGTTCGACAGTTCCGCATTTAGTAATTCCGTGAGCAACGAATTGCGAAGTTATCCAGCAGACATGCTGGCTTCACCGCTCGATGAGCGCAAGGCCGAGTTGTCGTGGGTGGTAGGATCAGCTCCTTCCGGTGCGATGTTATTGCGGACACGCGATGGCCATCTCACGCCTACGTCTCGCGACCGGTTTGCCGAGCTCATCGCAGTCCCACGGTTGACGCCAGGCATTGCGTTGCTTGGATTGCTCATTGCCGCGATTCTCGGTGCGGCGCACGCACTCTCTCCGGGTCACGGCAAAACGGTTGTGGGCGCCTATCTAGTCGGATCACGCGGGACCCCTAGGCACGCCGCCTTTCTTGGACTCACGGTTACGATCACGCATACGGCGGGTGTGTTTGCGCTCGGGCTTGTAACGCTGTTCGCATCCCGCTATGTCCTTCCCGAACGTCTGTTCCCTGTGCTTAGTCTTATCTCGGGTGCTCTTGTCGCATTTATCGGTTTTAGCCTGTTCGTCCGGCGGCTGGGCAGCGCTTTGCGCGGAACACACGACCACCCGCACGGAGAGCCCGAGCACGGCCAACATCTTCACGGCGCTCACGAGCATGTCCATTCACCTGGCGGCCGGCCGCATTCGCATCTCCCGCCCGGACCAGATGGCGTTTCGATAACGTGGCGAAGCTTGTTAGTGCTTGGTATCTCAGGCGGGCTTCTGCCGTGTCCCTCGGCGCTTGTCGTTCTGCTTTCGGCCATTGCCTTACACCGGGTCGGCTACGGGCTCGTTCTGGTTTTGGCATTCAGCATCGGCTTGGCTGCGACTCTCACCGGGGTAGGTATGGCGTTCGTTTACGCCGGGCGTTATTTGAATCGATTTGGATCTGTGCCGAGAACCGCATTCATTCGGCGTACATTGCCCGTCGTAAGTTCTTTTTTCGTAGCATGCCTGGGAATAGCGATCTGCTACGAGGCAGTTCGCCAGGCAGGTTTTGACCCCATGTTGTTCCTCCAAGGCGCGCTCCTGAAATGGCAGGGAGCCGTGTCCGGCGAGAGGCCGCTTGGATCGATGGGCGCTTGGGCCGTGCTGATGTTCGGCCTTATTCTCGGTCTCAAACACGCGACTGAGGCGGATCATGTTGTCGCCGTGTCCAGCATTGTCAGCGAGCACCGCAAAATCGCAAAGGTCGCCCTTATCGGCGGCTTATGGGGAGTTGGCCACACCATAACGCTTCTAGCCGTTGGCATTGTTGTATTAGTGTTGGGCATTTCCATCCCCGAACGAATATCACAGTATCTGGAATTCGGCGTAGGCCTGATGATTATCGGCCTGAGCGGGTCGGCCCTGGCGCGTGCGGTTCGGGGCCGTACCGACGTGCACGTCCACACACATAGCCACGTAAGCCGCGAACACTCACACCTTCACTTTCACGAGCACGGCACGGAACACAATCACTCTTTCGACAATCATTCACACTCAATCAGCCGTGTAGGCCTGAAGCCCGTGATGGTTGGCGCCATGCACGGGCTAGCCGGGTCGGCAGCACTCACATTGCTGGTGCTTACCCAAATTCGGTCCGTGCTGGTTGGCATCAGCTATCTGCTGCTGTTTGGGATTGGCTCGCTCTTAGGAATGATGGCGGTCTCAACCATCATTGGAGTGCCTTTTGCGCTGAGTGCACGACGGCTTACAAACGTGACACTTGGGCTCCAAGCCGCATTAGGTTTGGCGGGGGTGGGTTTCGGTTGCTGGTATGCCTACTCGGTGGGCATTGCAGCTTTCGGATAGGCCACTACTTCGATGACTTCCCGCGCTGAGAGCCTGAAAGGAAGTGACGCAGCGAACGGCTCAGTAACCTAACCGCTGCACTACCCGAGCGAGTGCAGCCATAATTATCATTTTGAACCCAGAAGGACCATTGCTCTTCTGCTTGCATCCGCGTCTGCACCACGAAGACGCGGCAAGCCGACGGCACGGAAGCCAGCGAAACCCGCCTCGCCGATTAGACCCCGAAAGTGGGATGTGCTCGGTGTCTTCCGGCTTCCACGTTTGACGTGTGGATGGGCCACGGTTTTCTGGCCAATCACGTGATCTTTTTCCAAGCGTTTGTGCCCCGGAGCTCCGCTTCGATAAAAAGGTCCTCCAGTTCAAGCCGAAACCGCACATCATCGACTCCAGATCGCCTCCGACTCCCACCCCAAGCGCGCAGTCAGCTTTCGGCCTTGGAGTTCCACCAAATCTGCCCGTTCCGTGCGCAAGGATCGCAGCCTCGACTCTTCGATCCGAATGCGTGCGGAGAGCTGCGCCAACTTTGCCCGTTTCCAGCGTCGCGCAGCTGGATGGTCTTCGAACGCATTATGCTGCGGACTGCACGTTCAGGATTTCAATCAACTGTGGCTTCAGACTCTTTCTTCTCTTCACGCCCCCATTCAATAACGAGCTCGCGGTCACACGATGGGCACTTCAATGTGCGCGCTTCAGTTTCGATATGACGGCCGCAGAGGCACCCGAAGCAAAATACAGGTTTGAGGCGCATGGCAGGCCTCCCGATTGCCTGTGAGGGAAAGGCCGCCTATGCGGCCTCTCCTTTTTCATGCTCCTTTGGGGGCCGATCGAGACGAGCAATCGAATAAACAACGATTTCCGTTTTCGGCCATTGCACCTTCACCGGGCCTTCCGCTGTCTCAACGGTTCGCTCGTACTCGCGATACTGCACCTCGCCTTCGATCAGCAGGTGATCCCCTTTCCGAATGGTTTCGGCCGCTCTCACCGAAGTGCCGTACACGATGCAATCGTGCCATTGCGTGTTGTCCTTCCATTCATTTCCGCTCTTGTAACGCTTCGTCGTCGCAAGCGAAAAACGGGTAATCTCCTTTCCGCCCTGTGTGGCTATCTGCTTCGCATCAGCTCCTGTAAAGCCGACCAGTGTTACTCGGTTCACGTACATACAAGTTGTTCCTTTCGTGTTAATAGTCGTTGGGTGTTGCGCCAACACCCTCGAGGCCTCTCTCTCTCTCTCCTTTTCGCTCTCCTTTTCC